>JBJONS010000001.1:0-15750 GCA_046051725.1 Pseudomonadota bacterium
CGCCGTGCCGGCGGCAGGCGGCCAGCCAGCCGGGCCAGAGCTCGGCCTCGATGAGCACCAGCCGGCTCGGCCGGGCCCGCCGCAGCCAGGCCTCAAAGGTGAGCGGCAGGTCGAGGGGCGCAGGCAGCGCGCCCTCCACCGGGCCCCGCAGGGCGAGGGCGGTCGGCCAGGCCCCCTCGGCGAACAGCGGACGGATCGCGCGGCTGATCGCCTGCTCTCCGTGGCTGGCGCCGTGCACCCACGCCCGGCCAGGCGGCGGCGCGGGGCAGCGCAGGGCCCGGGCCCGGCCCCGCGGGTGGAGCAGCAGCCCGAGCAAGATCAGCAGCCCGACGCCCTTCCACACCAGCAGCGCGAGCGCGCCGACGGCGCGGTCGGACGCGGACGGCGGGGGCAGCAGGGGCGCCGCCCCTCCGCTCAACGCAGGGCCTCGCGCAGGTCCCAGCGCACGGCCGCCATGTCGACCCGGTGGCCCTCGACCCGCACGCCCTCGGCCCGCAGCGCGGCCGCCTGGGCCTCCCCGCGCACCGGATCGCCCTGCAGCGCGATGCTCCCGTCGGTGCGCAGCACCCGCCACCAGGGCACCTCGGCGCAGGCGGCCGGGGAGAGGGCGGCCAGCGCGTAGCCCACCTGGCGCGCGGCCCGGGGCGCCCCGAGGACGGCGGCCACGTCGCCATAGCTGAGGACGTGACCCGCGGGGATCTGGCGGGTGACCGCCTCGACCGCCGCCCGCCAGCCCAGCTCTCCGGCGAGGCGCAGCGCGGCCACGTCGCCCAGCGCCGGAAGCTCCGGCTCCTCTCGCTCAGCGCGGCCCGGCATCGCCCTCCCCCTCGGCCCAGAGCGCCGCGTAGATCCCGCCGGCCGCCCGCAGCGCGGCGTGGCTCCCGCGCTCCACCACCTCGCCCTCGTGTAGCACGAGGATTTCGTCGCAGTCGACCAGGGCGCGCAGGCGGTGGCTGACGTGCAGCACGGCCCGGTCGCGGCCGAGCGCCGCGATGACCCCGAGCAGGGCCGCCTCTGCCGCGGCGTCGAGGTGGCTGGTCGGCTCGTCGAGCAGCAGCAGGCCCGGGTCGCGCAGCAGGGCCCGGGCGAGCACGAGGCGCTGGCGTTGGCCGGCCGACAGGCGCCGTCCTTCGTGGCCGATCGGCTGGCCCCACAGGCCCCCGTCGAGCAGCTCGAGGGCGCCAGCGGCGGCCGCGGCGGCGCGGAGCGCGTCTCGGGGGGCACCGGGCGCGCCCAGCCGCAGGTTCTCTTCGGGAGTGGCGTCCAGCAGGAGATCGTCGGGGCCCACCGCCGCCACCCGGGCCCGCCAGGCCGCCCGGCGCAGGCTCGACAGCGGCGCGCCGTTGACGTGGAGCGCTCCGGCGGTCGGCTGGATGTGGCCGAGCAGGGCCCGCAGCAGCGTCGACTTGCCCGCGCCCGAGGCGCCGACCAGCCCGACCACCCGCCCGGGCTCCAGGCGCAGATCGACGCCGCGCAGCACCTCGCGCTCGCCCCAGGCGAAGCGCAGGCCGGTGGCCTCGACCACGAAGCGCGGCGGGCAGGCCGCCTCGCCCTCGGCGGGCAGCGCGGGGATCCGGTCGATCAGCGCGAAGGCCCGGCCAGCCCCGGCGGTGGCCCGGCTCATCAGGCTGCCCACCTCGACCAGGCCCTTGAGGGGCTTGAGCGCGAGGCCCAGCGCGACGAGGAAGGCGACCAGGCCGCCCGGGCTCAGCGCCCCGGCCAGCACCTGGCGCCCGCCGACCGCGATGAGCGCGGCGATCCCCGCCGCCGCCGCCAGCTCGACCACCGGCCCGGGCAGCATCCGCGCGAGGTGGGCCCGCCGCTCGGCGGCGTCCAGCGCCGCGGCCGCCGCGCCAAAGCGCTCTTGCGCCTGGGCCTCTGCGCCGAGCTCTTGCAGGGTCCGCGCGCCCGCGACCAGCTCGGTCGCGACCCCGGCCAGCGCGGCCCGGGCCGCGTTGCGGTCCGCGGCGGCCGCGCGCAGGCGCCGGTGCAGCGCGCGGGTGGGCAGCAGCAGCAGGGGCAGGACCACCGCGGCGGTCAGCGTCAGGCCCGGCGCGAGGCGGCCGGCGCTCAGCAGCAGCCCGAGCACGGTCAGGGGGCGCTGCACCGCCGAGACGACGGCCGAGACGGCGTACTGGACGTCCTCCACCTCGCCGGTCAGGGCGGCGGCCAGCGCCGCGGGCCGCTGGTGCAGGTGGAAGGGCAGGTCTTGGCGGAGCAGGGCCGCGGCGAGCTCTCGGCGCAGGTCGGCGACCACCGCCCAGGCCACCCGCCGGGTCAGCGTGGCCCGGGCCAGATCGGCGGCGCCGCCCACCACGTAGAGCCCGACCAGGGCCAGCGGCGCCCAGAGCAGCACCCGGTGGTCGCCCGCGGCGAGGCCGGCGTCGAGCACCCCCTCAAGCAGCAGCACCAGCGCGGCGGGGACGCTGGCCTGCACGCCGATCAGCAGCACGGCGAGGGCGAGGCGGGGCGCGTGCGGGCGGAAGCGGCGGAGCAGGCGCCGGCTGGTGTCCGGGCCGCTCACCGGAGCGGCGGAGCGCCGCGCGCCTCGACCGCGGCCCGCAGCGCGGCGGCCAGGGCCTCGGCTTGCCCCGCAGGGAAGATGAGGGCAGCGTGCTGCGCGGTGTAGACGTAGACACGCGGCCCGTCGAGCACCACCGGGCCCAGCGCGGCCAGCGGCAGCAGCACCGGCGCGCCGCCCTCGGGCTGGACCTCGAGCGCGGCGCCGTCCAGGCGGAGCCGCAGCGCGGGCATGGCCGGGGCGGGGCGGCCCGCGGCGAGGGCGCGGAGCCGGCGCTCGACGAGCCGGCGCTCGGCCCAGGGCCAGGCCAGCGCCCACAGCAGGCCGAGGCCCGCCGCGAGCGCCGGCAGCGGGCCGAGCCCGCGGACCCCGAGCAGGGGCAGGGCCGCGACCAGGCCCGCGCCGACCGCGGGGGCGGCAAAACGCCGCAGCCGGGCGCCTGCCCGCTGCTGCGGCTGGCGCAGGTGGTGGGCCGCCTCAAAAGCGAGGGCGTCGGCGGGACCGGGCCGCAGGGTGGCCTCGAGCGGCGGCGCGGCGCTCATGGCGCCTCGTCGGGGGTGGTGGCCACCCGGGTCAGCTCGTAGACCTGCCAGCGGCGGACCTGCCGGGCGCCCTCGCCGTCGGTGTGGTTGACCCAGGCCCCGACCACGCCGGGGGGCCCGTGCGCGTAGCCGAGCGCGTCACCGGGCAGCGGCGCGTTGCCGCCCCAGGGGCGGACGTAGAGCGCGTGATCGACCAGCTGGGTGGGCCAGAGCTGGGCTTGGGCGGGGGCCTCCATGCCGGGCAAGGGCGCGGCGTCGACGCCGCCGTAGAAGGCGACCAGGCCGGCCTCGGCCATTCCGTCGGTGTAGGCCACCGGGATGTCCCAGGCGCGCACGCTCTCGCCGAGCGCCCGCCCGCCGGCGAAGGCGTCGCGCGGGTCCTGGGGCAGGGCGGCGACCGGCCACCGCAGGTGGAGCAGGCCGATGAGGCAGAGCACGGCCGCCACGCCGCCGGCGGCCCAGCCGGCCCGGGCCCAGCGTCCGCCCCAGCGGGCGAGCCCGATCGACGGCCCCACCCAGGCGACCGCGCCGAAGCCGGCCTCGCCGCCCCAGAGCGCGCCGAGCAGCAGCACCGGCGCCGAGCTCCACCAGCAGAGGCGGTCGACCGGATCACCCCGCCAGCCGATGAGCACCCACAGCACCAGCAGCGGCGCCGCCGGGCCGAGCATCAGCAGCGAGACGCCGAGGCGCCAGCGGCCCTCGGGGGGCGCCAGCAGGCGGCCGAGCTCGGTGCGCCAGCCGAGCAGCTCGTGCTGCAGGTTCCAGATGGCGTAGGGCGACAGGATGACGACCAGGGCGCCCATCCCGAGCCAGAGGCCGCGCTCGCGCAGCGCTTGGGGCCGGGCGGCCACCAGCAGCGGCAGCAGCGCGAGGCCCACGGTCGAGGCCTGCCCGGCCAGCCCGACCGCCACGCCCACCAGCAGCCAGGCGCCGCGGGTCGCCGCGACGAGGCCCAAGGTCCAGGCGGCGAGCAGCGGAGCGTCGGGGCCCACCCAGAGCCCGCCGAAGCAGAGCGTCGGCAAGGTCGCCAAGGTCAGCAGGCCGAGCTCGCGGTCGCGGGTCGGCACCGCCGCCAGCGCCGCGCTCAGCGCGCCGAGCAGCACGAAGGGGGCGCGGAGGGCCACCTCGGTGCGCCCGCCGACCGCCTCGCCGAGGGCCAGCAGGGCCTGGACGGCGGGGGGCCCGTCGACGTAGCCCGGGGCCGGGTGCTGGCGGAGCAGCCAGGCCCAGGCCTCGTCCCCCCGCAGCTCGACGCCGTCTGCCGCGAGCAGGCGGAGCGCGGTCCAGGCCAGCAGGAGGGCCAGCCCGACGGCGCCCTCGGCCCGAGGGCGGGCGGCGCCGGCGGGGGCCACGCTGGGCTGCGGTTCGGTGCGGGTCGGCATCGCCGCGGCCTTATCCACGGCCAGCGAGGGCGGCGCGCAGGGCGTCGGCCGCGCGGGCAGCGGCGCCGGGGCCCCCGAGCGCGCCGAGCGCGAGGGGCTGGGTCGGGGGGAGCTGGTCGAGGGCCGCCGCCAAGCCCGCCGGGCTCCACCGCTGGATGTGCTCGGGCACGCGCTCTTCGCCGGCGAGGATGTTCGGCAGGGCGATGTGCCGCACGCCGCGGACCAGCAGGCGGCCCAGCGCCCAGGTCAGCGGGTGGACCCGGTGGGCGACCAGCATCGGGACGCCGAGCAGGCCCAGCTCCAACGTGATGGTGCCGCTTTTGCTCAGCGCGCGCCCCGCCTCGGCGAGGTCGTGGACCGCGGCGACCCGGTCCACGCCTGGGGGCAGCGCGCCGGTCTCGGCCCCGGCGGGCAGCAGCAGGCGCAGGCGGCGGCCGGTCCCCGCGGCGGCCCACCGGGCGCCGGCCTCAAGGAAGGGCCGCAGGTGGCGCCGCAGCTCTTGGGGGCGCGAGCCGGGGCAGAGGGCGAGCAGGTCGGGGTCGCGGGCCCGCTGCGCGCCGGCCAAGCGGTCCACGGCCGGGTGGCCGATCCAGCGCGCCGGGGCGCGGTCTCGGCCGTTGAAGAGCGCGGGCTCGAAGTCGAAGAGGCAGAGCAGCAGGTCGACCTGGACGGCCACCTTCGGCGCCCGACCCGGCCGCCAGGCCCAGACCTGGGGCGCCACCAGCTGCGCGGCGAGGCGGCCGGCGCGGCGGGCGGCGCCGGCGATCGGCAGGTGTAGGTCGGGGGCGTCGACCCCCACAAAAGCGTCGATCGGCCCGCGCACCGCTTCGGTGAGCGCCGCGCGGGCCCGGCGCAGGGCCGGCAGGCGGGCCAGCACCTCGGCCACGCCCATCGCGACGGTGTCCTCGAGATGGGCGAGGGGCTGGACCCCCGCGGCCCGCATCGCGGGGCCACAGAGGCCGACCGCCTCGACCGGCCCGCCCGCCCGCAGCGCGCAGAGGAGCTCGGCCGCCAAGCGGTCCCCGCTCGGCTCGTTGGCCGAGAGCACGAGGCGGAGCACCCCGGTCAGCGCCCGCGGGGCGCGGGCGGGGCCGGCGCAGGCGGACCGGCCGGGGCCGCGGCGGGCTTGGGCGCGGGCTGGGGCGTGGACGCAGGCTTGGACGCCGGCTTGGGCGCGGGCGGGGCGGCCTCGGGCTCTGGCGGCGGGATGGGCTTCCAGGTCCAGCTCAGCTCTTGCGCCTTGCGCTCGGACATCCCGTTGGCGAAGCTCGCGAAGAGCCCGCAGCTGGCGGTGGTGACCGGGGGCTTCGCCGGCAGCGTGACCACCCAGCGCTCTCCGGCCTCGATCGTGCCCGACTGCGCCGCCATCTTCTCGCCGCCGACGGTGCACTCGACGGCGAAGACCGCCGGTCGGTCGGCGGCCCACAGCGCGAAGGTCGGCGCGGTGCCCTCGAAGGTCGCAGACGGCGGATCGAGCTGCAGCACGCCGTAGACCGCGGGGACCCCGCCGGCCTGCACCGGCGTGGGCGCGCCGGCCGCGGTGACGAGGGCGGCGCTGAGCAGGAGCGGGCGGGTCAGGGTGCGCATCGGGCCTCCGGGCGGAGCAGGTCGAGGAGCGCGTGCGCCTCGCGGATGCCCATATCGGGCAGGGCGACCGCGGCGCCGGCGACCCGCACCACGACCCGCCCCAGGCCATGGTGGCGCATGATCGGACCCTGGACAAGGTGCACGCTCTGCACCTTGTCTCGCGAGATCACCCAGGTCTGGCGCAGCCAGAAGCCGGCGCGGGCGATGACCGTGCCGGGCGCGACCAGCCAGCCCTGCCGCCGCCAGTCGAGCCAGGCCATCGGCGGCGCCAAGATCACGAGGGGCAGCGCCGCCCAGCCCCACCGGGGCGAGGCGAGCACCAGCGCGCCACACACCACGGCGGCGCGCAGGGTGCGGGCGAAGATGGCCCGCCAGAGGGCCCGGGGGTGGGCCGGCTGCAGCGGGGTGGTCCACGGATCGACGGCCAGCGCGGGCAGGGCGGCGCGGCAGAGCTCGGCGAGGCGCTCTTGGGGGACCATCGGCACGAGGCCCTCGGACGCCCGCGACCGGCCGTCGCCGACGCCGATCGCCGCGGTCTCGATGAGCAGGCTGCCGTAGCCCATCAGGCGCCGCAGCAGGGTCTCGTCGACGCGCAGCAGCTGCACCTTGCCGCGGGGGATCTCGACGCGGCGGCGGGTGAACAGGCCCTCCTCGGTGATGAGCTCGTCGGGGCTCAGCCGCAGGCGGTGGCCCCAGTGGCGCATGGTGGCGGCGCCGGCGCTCCACAGCCAGCTTCCGGCGAAGGCGAGCACGATCAGCGGCAGCAGCACGTCGGGCGTCATGGCCTTGCCGGCCTTCTCGGCCACCTCGGGGCCAAAGCGCCCAAAAAGCTCGAGGCCGATCGCCGTGAGCACCGCGACCACCCCGACGGTGCGGCGGGTGAAGCCGTAGGCGGCGAGCTCGAGGGGGGTGAGCGCGAGGGTGGGCGGTGCCTCTTCGGAGGGCTCCGCCGCGCGCTCTGGCGCCTGGGCCCGCACCAGCGCCCGCAGCTCGGCCCGCAGGCGGGTCGCCTCCTCTTCGCGCAGCGCGCTGAGCAGCCCGTGGCTGCTGCCGTCGCCGGTGGTCTCGACCCGGACCTCGACGAGGCCGGCGAGCTTGTGGAACAGGTTCTGCACGATCTCGACGTTCTGGATGCGCTCGGGGTCGAGCACCCGGGCGGAGCGGCTGAACAGGCCGACCTTGACCTCGAAGCGGCCGTCGGCCACCCGGTAGCGCAAGGTCAAGAAGTGGATGAGGGTCCGGCCGACCGTCAGCACGAAAAACGTGACCAGCAGGGTCAGATCGAGGGCGCGGAGCCCGAGGCCCTCACCGCCGACCACCAGCGCGAGCAGCAGCGGCCACGCGTTGCGGGCGGTGCGCCAGGCCTGCGGGAGCAGGTTCACCGCGAGGCTCAGGGGGTGCAGGCCCCGCCAGGGGATCTCGGTCTGCTTAGACGCCGTCATCGCTGCCCCGCCGCGAGAGCGCGTCGCGCAGGCGCTCGGCGTCGGCGAGGGCCAAGCCGGGCACGCTGCCATCGGCGCTCATGCCCGCCGCGGTGTAGACCTTGAGGTGGGCGAGGCCGAGCATGCGCTCAAGCGGGCCCTGCTCGGTGTCGACGTACTGGATGCGGGTGAGCGGCACGCTCGACCAGCGGCGGAACAGCACGCCGGACTGCACGAGCAGGTCGTGCTCGCGCACCTCGTAGCGGAACGCACCCCAGGCGAGGCGGGGCCACGCGACCAGCAGCGTGAGCTGCCAGAGCAGCACCGCGCCGGCCAGCGCGCCGGTCAGCGCCGGGCCGATGAGCTCGCGGCCGAACCACACGCCGGCGCCGAGCACCGGCACCACGAAGCCGAGCAGCGACAGGAGCCGGCTGAGGCGCCAGCTCGTCATGATCCGGGGGTCGAGCTGGCGGGGGCCGGAGGGCAGGGCGGGTCGCGCGCGACGGGCGGGGGCGCCGTCGTCAGGCGGGAGAGCGGCGTCCAGGGGCGCCTCCTCGGCGGGCGGTGTCGGGGCGGAGGAGGGGGGTTATCCCGCGCCCACCGCCGCGGCAGAGCCCGCAGGAGCGCGCATGTCCTCCCCCGCCGTGCCGGCCTTGGTCCAGCCCTCCGCCGCCCTGACCGCCCGGGCCCAGGCCCTGCTCGCGGGCCCGCACCCGCTCCGCGCGGCTGGGGAGCGCGCCGCCCTCGCCGCCGAGCTCGGGGCGCTTATCGACGAAGGTGGCGTGCTGGACGAGCAGGGCGGCGGGCTGCGCCTGCGGCTCGACGGCGCGTGGGGGCCGATGACCCTCGCGCTCCGCGCCGGCCGGCCAGTCGAGCACCACGCCGAGACGGCGTCGACGAACACCCGGGCCCGCGCGCTGGCCGCCGGGCTGCCGGCGGGGGCGCCCCTCCCCCTGGTGGTCGCCGATCACCAGACCGCGGGCCGCGGCCGCCTCGGGCGCAGCTGGTCGGCCGCGCCGGGCGCCGGGCTGCTGTTCAGCCTCGTGCTGCGCCCGCCGGTGCCGCCGGCCGAGGCCCCCCGCTGCGTGTTGATCTGGGCGGCGGCGATGGCCGAGGTCCTGGGCCTGCTGCTCAAGTGGCCCAACGACCTGGTCGACCCCGCCGGCCGCAAGGTCGGCGGAATGCTGGCCGAGCTCGATGGGGTCGGCGCAGATCGTGTGCCCAGCGTCATCCTCGGCGTGGGGATCAACATCGAGCCGCCCGACGACCCCGCGCTGACCCAGGCGGGCAGCCTGCGCGGGCTCGGCCGGGCCCCGGCGGATCGCGCCGCCCTGCTCGGCGCGCTGGTGCGGGCGGTGGATCGGGTCGATCCGCGCGACCCCGCCGGCCTCGACCGCTGGCGGGCCCGCGCCCACACGCTCGGCCAGCGCGTGCGCGTGGCGGGGCGCGAGGGGGTCGCGACCGGGCTGCGCGACGACGGCGCGCTGCTGGTCGACGGGGCGCCGGTGCTGGCCGGCGACGTCGAGCTGGTGGCGGGTGAGGCGGGCCCGCGGATGGAATAGGGGGCGCGGCGCCGTGCACGCAAGGGGAGGGGGCTCGGGATGCTGCTCGTGATTGACGTCGGGAACACCAACATCGTGCTCGGCGCGATGGAGGGTGACCGGGTGGTGGACCACTGGCGCGTGACCACCGCCGCGCGGACCACTGATGAGTTTGGCCTGCTGCTGCTGCAGCTGCTGGGGCACCGGGGCATCACCAAAGAGCAGATCCACGGCGTGGCCGTGAGCTGCGTGGTGCCGAGCGTGCTCTACGCCATCGAGAAGGCGGTCCGGCGCTACCTCGACCAAGACTGCCTCGTGGTCGGCCGCGGAAAAACCGGCATGCGGGTGCGGACCGACAACCCCCGCGAGGTGGGCGCCGACCGCATCGTCAACGCGGTGGCGGCGTGGCGGCGCTTCCAGTGCCCGCTGGTCGTGGTCGACTTCGGCACGGCGACCACTTTCGACTGTGTCGACCAGCACGGTGACTACGTCGGTGGCGCCATCTCACCGGGCTTCCGCATCTCGGCCGACGCGCTGTTCACGCGCACCGCCAAGCTGCCCCGGGTCGAGGTCGAGAAGCCGGCCCGGGCCATCGGCACGAACACCACCGCCTCGATGCAGAGCGGGCTGTTTTGGGGCTACGTCGGCTTGGTCGACGGGCTCGCGCGCCGCTGCAAGGTCGAGCTGGCCGAGCAGTGCGGGCTGAGCGACCTCAGCCGCATCCGCTGCATCGCCACCGGCGGGCTCGCGAACCTCGTCGGCAGCGCCTGCGCCGAGGTCGAAGAGGTCGACAATGACCTCACCCTGGTCGGCCTGCGCTACCTCTGGGACCTCAACCGCGGCCGCCGCTGAGGCCGCCCGCTTGACCGGCGGCCCGCGCGCTCGGATGATCGCCCACCCTGCCCCCGGCCGAGGACGCCCATGACCATCCCCCCGAGCGCTGAGCCCATCCCCTTCGCCCGCCTCGGCGTGCCCGAGGCGCTCGAGGCCAAGGTCGCCCCGACCGCTCCGCTGGCGGGGCGCATGGCCCTCGCCCGCGGCCTCATGCCGCTGGCCCCCGAGGCCCAGCTCGGCTGCCTCTACCTGCTGGCGATGGACCCCGATGCCGGCGTCGCCGCCGCGGCCGGCCGCGCGCTGAACGAGCTGCCGGTCAAGCACCTGCTGGGCGTCATCTCGGTCAAGACCCACCCCAAGGTGCTCGAGTACCTCGCGGCGATGCGCCCGGCCGACAAGGTGCTCGACGAGCGCATCGGCATGCTGCGGACCGCCAACGACCGCACCGCGGCGCTGATCGCGGGCCGGGCCGACAAAGAGCTGTGTGAGCAGCTCTGCCGCAACCACGAGCGCCTGCTGATGACCCCTGAGGTCTTTGTCGCGCTGCACGCCAACCCCGCCTGCGCCGAGGTGCACCTCAACGCGGCTGAGGCCTTTTTGCGCATGCAGCAGGCGCTGCCCGCGGTGCCGGCCCGGCGGCCCTTCCTCGCCGCGCTCGAAGACGACGCGGTGGTCGAGAGCGCGGCGCCGGTCGCTGCTCCGGTGGCGGCGCCTGCGGTCCGGGCGCCGGCCGTCGACCCGCTGGCGCCCGCCCCTCCCCAGGCCGCCGAGGGGGGCCCCCGCATCGACCTCATGGCCGAGATCGAGGCCGCCTTGCGCGGCGAGCGCAGCCCCGTGCTGGTCGCCGCCCAAGAGCAGGGCCTCGACATGTTCGATCTGGGCCGCCTGACCGGCGCCAGCGCCGGCCCCGACAAGGCCCTGGCCGAGTTCAAGTTCGACTTCGCCGATGAGGCCGCGTCCTTCTCGTGGGACCTGACCCAGGACCACACCGACGTCGAGTCCGAGGATCGGGGCAAGCTCGTCGCCAGCATGGAGCGCCGCATCGCCGAGATGAGCGTCGGCAAGAAGATCAAGCTGGCCTTCCTCGGCAACAAAGAGGCGCGGGCCATCCTCATCCGCGACCGCAACCGGGTCGTCGCGGGCGCGGTCGTGAAGTCGGGGCGCCTCACCGAGCAAGAGGTGAGCAACTTCGCCGGCAACAAGAACCTCGACAGCGAGGTCATCCGCGAGATCGTGGCCAACAAAGAGTGGACGCGGAAGTACCCGGTCAAGGTGGCCTTGGTGAACAACCCCAAGACCCCGGTGTCCGAGGCCGTGACGATGGTGAGCCAGCTCCAAAAGAAGGACCTGATGATGCTCACCCGCAACCGGAACGTGCCGAGCGTGGTGTCCGAGGCCGCCAACCGCCTGTTCCGCGTGAAGTACCGGGGCGGCGGCGACGATTGAGCCGGCCGGGGCGCGGCGGGCGGGGGGAGGCTACACTCTGGCCCGCCGCCCGGGCGCACCTCGCTCCCCCCGGGACGCCCTGGGATGGATGGACGACCACGCGCCGGGCTCCGCGCCCACGCCGCCGATGGGCGGTTCTGCCCTCACCGAGACCGGTGATCCGGCGCTGCCCTTGCGCGGCGTGCTCACCTTGCCGAGCGGCGTCGCCCTGCAAGAGCTGGTCGGCGAGCAGGGCGGTCACCTCCGCGTGATCTCCCGCGTGCTGGGCGTGAAGGTCGGCCAGCGCGGTGACCAGATCAGCGTGCAGGGCGAGCGGGCCGCGGTGCTGCTCGCCCAGCGGGTCATCGGCGAGCTCTACGAGGTCGCCGCCGAGGGCAACGCGCTGACCGCAGGCGACGTCGATCAGGCCTGCCGGCTCATGCGCGAAGACAAGGGCCTGCGCATCGCCGATCTGTACCGTGAGGCGCTGCAGCTCGGCGTGGGGCGCAAGCGCCTCTCCCCCCGCTCGGCCCGCCAGCGCGAGTACCTCCACGCGATCCGCAGCAAAGAGCTGGTCTTTGGCATCGGTCCGGCCGGCACGGGCAAGACCTTCCTGGCCATGGCCATGGCCCTGCACGCCCTGATGGAGGGCCGGGTCAAGCGCCTCGTGCTCAGCCGCCCCGCGGTCGAGGCCGGCGAGAAGCTCGGCTTCCTGCCCGGTGACCTGACCGAGAAGGTCAACCCCTACCTGCGGCCCCTCTATGACGCGCTGCACGACCTCCTCGGCTTTGAGAAGGCCGAGCGCTTGATGAAGCAGGGGGTGGTCGAGGTGGCCCCCCTGGCCTTCATGCGCGGCCGGACGCTGAGCGAGGCCTTCGTCATCCTGGATGAAGCCCAGAACACCACGCCTGAGCAGATGAAGATGTTCCTCACCCGCATCGGCCCCGGCAGCCGGGTGGTCGTGACGGGGGACGTCACCCAGATCGACCTGCCGAACGGCACCCGCAGCGGCCTGGTGCACGCCATGCGGGTGCTCGATGGGCTCGAAGAGGTGCGGATGATCCACTTCAACGACGTGGACGTCGTCCGCCACCCGCTGGTGGCCACCATCGTGCGGGCCTACGCCCGCGACGAGGCCCGCAGCGCCGACGCCCGCGGCCCGCGCCGGCCGCGCGGCCCGGTGCCGCCCGCCGCCGCGCCCCCCGCCGGCGCGCAGGCTGACGAGGACGCGCCCCCGCATGGCTGAGGGCTGGCGCGCGCGGCTCCGGCCCGGGCCCGCGGCCCGGCGGATGCTCACGCTCGCGCTGCTGAGCCTGGGCAGCGCGCTGCTCATCGTCGAAGAGCTGCGGCCGGTCTCGGTGGTGCCTCCGGTCGGCGCGGTCGCGGATCGCGACATCCGGGCGAGCGTCAGCTTTGAGTACGTCGACCAGCTCCACACCGACGCCGACCGGCGGGCCGCCGAGGCGCAGGTGCTGCCGGTCTTCGACTTCGACCCCAAGCTGGCCGACCGGGTCCAGGGCCGGGTGTCGGACGCCTTCGCCGAGGCCCGCGGGCGCCACAACGAGGCCACGCTGGTCGCCCGGGCCGAGGGCCGCGCCGAGCTGACCGAGGCCGAGCGCAGCGCGGTGGCGCTCGAGTTCCTGCGCCGGCTCGAGTTCACGCTGGACCCCGAGGACCTCGACCACCTCGCCGCGCTGGGCTGGTCGCGCGAGGTCGAAGAGCTGAGCCGACAGCTCCTCGATGTGGCGATGCGCGCCTACATCCTGCCGGACCGCAGCGTGCTGCCGACCAGCGCGAGGGCCATCTCGGTGCTCATCCTCGGCGATCAGCGCGATGAGCTGCTGCTCGAGGACTACAGCGTCATCCGCACGCCGGCCGAGGCCCGCCAGCAGGTCTCGCTCTACGCGCTGGACTTCGGCCAGGCCCGCCCCGAGGTCGTGAAGGCGGCGGTGGCAGTGGCCCGGGCGGGGCTGCGCCCAAACTTCTCGTACAACCAGGCGATCACCGAGGACCGGCGCACCGCGGCCGAGGTGGCGGTGCAGCCGCGCATCCACCGGGTGGTGCGGGGCACCAGCATCGCCCGGGCCGGCGACGTGCTCAGCGCCGGCCAGGTGCAGCAGCTCGCGGCCGCGGCGAGCAAGCAGGGCGGCGTCGGTCCGCTCTCGTTCGGCGTGGCGCTGATCGCCTTGACCGCGCTGTTCACCACCGCGGTCTACCAGTTCGCTCGGGGCGCCCTGCCCGGCTTCTCGACCCGGGGGCGGGACCTCGAGGCCGGCGCGCTGCTGCTGCTTCTGGTCGCCGGGCTCGGGCGCCTGCTCCGCGAGCTCGCCGAGGGGCTGGCCGACGCGCCCAACCTCGGCGTTCCCCCCGACGCGCTGGCCTTCGTCGCCCCGGTCGCGGGCGGCGCGATGCTCGTGCGGGTGCTGCTCAACGGCGAGGCGGCCCTGCTGTGGAGCCTGCTCGCGGCGAGCGTGCTCGGCATGCAGCAAGGCGGATCATCGCTGATGGCGCTGTACTTCGCGCTCTCGGGCCTGGTCGGCGCCGGCGCCGTCGCGGGCCGCCGCGAGCGGCTCGGCGTGCTGCGGGCCGGGCTGCTGACCGGCCTCGTGAACGCGGCGGCGGCGGTGCTGGTCTGCCTCGCCCAGGCCTGGATGGGCGACGAGACCGCGGCGGCGGGCGCCGCAGTGCCGCTGTGGTCGATGGGCCTCGCCGCGCTGAGCGGCGCGCTGAGCGGCTTCTTCGTGCTCGGGCTCGTGCCGCTCTTTGAGCAGTTCGGCTTTGTGACCGACTACCGGCTGCTCGAGCTCGCGAACCTCAACCACCCGCTGCTCAAGCAGCTGATGTTGCGCGCGCCGGGGACCTACCACCACAGCGTCACCGTCGCGCAGCTCAGCGAGGCGGCGGCCGAGGCGATCGGCGCCAACGCGCTGCAGACCCGGGTGGCCTGCTACTTCCACGACATCGGAAAGGCGGTCAACCCCAAGTACTTCGTCGAGAACCAGCGCGGCGGGCCCAACCCGCACGACCGGCTGCCTCCGCGGACCTCGGCCCGGGTGATCATCAACCACGTCACCGACGGCGAGGCCATCGCCATCCAGCACAAGCTGCCGCAGCCGGTCATCGACGGCATCTCGATGCACCACGGCACCGGCCTCATCCAGTACTTCTACGCCAAGGCGGTCAACGCCGGCGAGCAGGTCGACGAGGCCGACTACCGCTACCCAGGGCGCCTGCCCGACACCAAAGAGGCCGGCATCATGATGCTGGCCGACAAGGTCGAGGCGGCCTGCCGCACGCTCAAAGACAAGTCGCCGAGCAGCATCCGGGCGCTGATCCAGAAGCTGGTCAACGCGACCCTCGTCGACGGCCAGCTCGAAAAGTGCCCGCTGACCGTCAAAGAGATCTACACCATCTCAGATGCGTTCAGCGAGACCCTGCTCGGGATCTACCACCACCGCATCGAGTACCCCGGCATCCCCCGCCGCGGCCCGCTCGAGGCCGGCGAGCGGCCGACCGGCCCGATCATCACCTTGGAGCTGCCCAACCCGCTCGAACCCCAGCCCGATGGCAGCCGCCCGCTGCCCCCGGGCGTCGAGGTCCCGGGCCCGCCGCTCGAGCCGGAGGGCTCCACCGGGCCCATCGGCCCGCTCGGGCGCGAGGCCTCGCTGCACCCCGAGCAGGACTACGAGAGCGCCGAGCACCTGCCGCGAGAGCCCTGAGCCCGCCCGCGGGCGCCCCCGGCCGGATAGCCGCGCCGGCCCCGGAGGTCCCCGTGTCCACGCCCGCTGCCCGCAAGCCCCGCCCGCCCAGCCCCGTCGAGCTCGCGGCGAACATCGCCGACAACAACGCGCTGCTCGCTGCCTTCCTCGGTACAGGCGGCTCGCGCGGCATCGGGGTCGAGGTCGAGGCCACCCCCTTGCCCGACGACGAAGACCAGGGCCCGGTCGAGGTCTGCGTCGAGGGGCAGCCGGCGCTCGGCGAGGGCTGGGCCGCGGCCCTGCGCGCCGACGCCCAGCGGCTGCTGGGCGCGCTGGGCCACGAGGGCGCCGAGCTGTCGATCGTGCTGTGCGACGACGCGTTCATCCAGCCGCTCAACCGCGACTGGCGCGACAAAGACCAGCCCACCGACGTGCTGTCCTTCCCCCAGTCCGAGGACCACGCGCCCGAGGGCGGCCTGCTCGGTGATCTGGTGATCAGCGTCGAGACCGCCGCCGCCGCCGCCGCGCGCCTCGGCCACCGGGTCGAGGAAGAGCTGCAGGTGCTGCTGGTCCACGGCCTGCTGCACCTGCTCGGCTTTGACCACGAGAAGGGCGAGGACGAGGCGGCCCGGATGCGGGCCGAAGAGCACCGCCTGCTCAGCCTGCTCGGCGGGCGCCCCGGGCTGATCAGCCGGGTCGAGGCCGAGGCGGACGGCGCGGGGCCCGTTGGTTAGCCCTGGCTCCCCCGCCCGCGCGCTCCTGCCCTCCGCCCAGCCCCTTCTGGTGGTCTGCGGCCCCG
>JBJONS010000002.1:0-4187 GCA_046051725.1 Pseudomonadota bacterium
CGCACCTCGACCCTCGGGTCTTTGCGCCAGACGGCCTCGGCGGTCGGGCTGCGCCACTGGTTGCGGCTGCAGATGAAGAGCAGGCGGCGGCGGTCGGACGGCAGCGGACGCTCCAGGGGGCGCGGGCTCAGCCCCGCAGGATCTTGGCCATCACCTTGCCCTTGGCGAGCTCGTCGATGAGCTTGTCGAGCTGGCGGATCTGCTTCATCAGCGGGTCTTCGACCTGCTCGACCCGCACGCCGCAGACCACGCCGGTGATCAGGTGCGCCGCCGTAGTGTAGGCCGGGGACGCGGCGAAGAAGGCCCGCAGGTCGACGCGCTGCTCGAGCTGGGCGGCGAGGCCGGCCGCATCGTAGCCGGTCAACCAGCAGATGACCTGGTCGACCTCGGCCTGGGTGCGGCCTTTTCGTTCGGCCTTCTGCACGTACATCGGGTAGATGACCGCGAAGGCGGTCGAGTAGATGCGGTGCTCGCTCATCGCTCCTCCGGGGTGGCCCGCGCCGGGGTGGGCCGCGCCAGACACAGTCGCCTCTGTCTGGGTGTGCAGACGTATTGGTCTGGGTCACACCACGAGATCGTTGGCCTGAGCAGACACCACCGTCGCGTCCGAGACCGCCTCGCGGCGCCAGGCCGGCCGGAGGGCGGGCCGCCCCGCGGCCCGGTCGCGCCCGCGCGACCACGGCGCGCAGCGCCGCGCCCGCAGGAGGGCCGCCGGCGGCCCGCGGCCGCCGGGGCGCCCACCCCCCGCCCGCTCAGCGGCCGGCTTGGTGGATGTAGACCGCGCCGCGGCCGATGAGCGAGGTGTTGATGCCGAAGCTCGGGTCGGCGACCACCAGCTCGAGCAGGCCGTCGCCGGTGAGGTCGGCCTGGCGCTTGGGCAGGCCGGCGCCGAAGTCGACCTGGTAGGTGCCCTCGTCGACGTCGCCCTCGCCCTGGAAGTAGGCCATCACGTCGCCGTCGGTGAGCTCGCCCTCGAGCGCGCCGTTGACGATGTAGAGCTGGCCGCCGGTGCCCGCCGACAGCCCGAGCGCGACCTCGGAGACGCCGTCACCGTCGCGGTCGCCGACCATGCGCAGGGTCTTGGGCGCCTCGGCCGCGGCCCCGAACTGGTAGGTGATGATGCTCGCCGAGGTGGCCGACTGCGCCGCGGTGCGCATGAGCGCGGTGCCCGGGTAGGCGGCCAGCTCGCCGGTCGAGGCGGTGTAGGTCCAGATCTCGGCGGCGCCGTCGCCGTCGAGGTCGTCGCCCACCGTGCACAGGCTCGCGAACTGGGCGCCGACCAGGCCGCGCACCGCCGGCGAAGCGTCGGCCACAAAGCTGTTCGCCGATCCGTTGCTGTAGCGGGTGGACTTGCCCCACAACGCCCAGACCGTGCCCGCGTCGGTCGACGCCGAGTCGGACAAGGAATCGCAGAAGATCCAGTCGGTGGCGCCATCGCCGTCAATGTCGGCGCCGGTGCCGAAGTTGCGGTCTTGGGTGGCGAGCGCGAGGCTGCTGTTGCCGCCGTCGGTGATCCAGCGCGCGTCGGCGGCGGCGAGGGTGAGCACGTTCTGGGTCGAGCTCTCCCACCGGTCGCCGTAGAACAGGTAGACGTGCGGCTGGAAGATCGTCGAGGTCGTGTTCTGGTACCAGCCGACGAGGTCTTCGAGGCCGTCGGTGTTCAGGTCGACGCCCTGGCTGAGCCCGCGGCCGACGTAGGTGCCATTGCTGCCGCCGGTGCCCTCGATGCGCAGCACGTAGCTGCTGAGGCCCGCGCCGTAGCGGGCGTCGTAGCCGTTGAGGATGGTCACCCGGCCGTAGCTGCCGAGCGCGTAGGGCGCGCCCATCACGAGGTAGGTCGCGCCGTCGCTGCCCGCCGCGTCCATCACCGAGACGTCCCAGCCCAGCCGATCGCTGGTCGTGTCGCCCGGGATGTAGTTGATGGCGTCTTGCATGTCGCTGCCGTCGGCGGGCAGGCGGGCCGAGGTGAAGATGGCCACCGCCCCGCGCCCGACCGAGGTGTTCGCCCCGCCGATGATGAGCTCGGCGTCGCCGTCGCCGTCGAGGTCGCCGGTGGTCATCGCCCAGCCGGCGTTGTCGTTGGACTGCACGCCGAGGTACACGATGTCGGCGTCGGTCGCGTCGACCGGGTCGTCGATCTCGCCGTCGCAGTCGTCGTCGACGCCGTTGAAGCGCTCGACGGCGTCGGGGTTGGCGCTGGCCCGGCTGTCGTCGCAGTCGCGCCCGCGGCCCTCGGCGAGCGAGCCGAAGCCGTCGCCGTCTTGGTCAAAGTCGTCGGAGCCGTCGCAGTCGGTGTCGACGCCGTCGTACCAGCCGTCGACCGCCCCAGGGAACATGTCGGCGTTGGCGTCTTGGCAGTCGCCGCCGCCGTTCTCGGGGTCGTCGTTGATGACGATGGTCTGGAACCCGTCGCCGTCTGGGTCGAAGTCGTCGGCGCCGTCGCAGTTGGTGTCGCGGCCGTCGTACCAGTCGTCGGGCGCGCCGGGGTAGAAGCGGGCGTCGGTGTCGTCGCAGTCGTCGCCGCCGGCCTCGAGGCTGGCGAAGCCGTCGCTGTCGTTGTCGGTGACCACGCCGCCGCGCAGGGCCACGGTCACCGTCGGCTGGTCGGGGTCGTCGGTGGTGATCGTGAGCTCGCCGACGTCGTCGGTGAAGTCGATGGGCAGGTAGCGCAGGCTGAGCGCGGTGGTCGCGCCCGGGCTGATGGTGATGCCCGCGCCGCCCGAGGCCGAGAACTCGGCGCCGACGAAGTCGAGCTGGACCACCGTGAGCGTGCCCAGGCCGGTGTTGCTGACGTTGAGGGCGGCTGGCGCGCTCACGCCGCGGGCGACCCGCCCGAAGTCGACCACCGTCGCGTCGACAAAGACGTTGGGGACGCCATCAACGACGACGTCGCCGTCGAGCTTGGTGTCGATGAGGCCGTCACCGCAGGCCGCGCCGAGCAGGGCGACGGCGACCGCCGGGGCGAGGGGCAGGCGCGCAACGCGCCCGCGAAGGTCCATGCGGCGGGTGGTCGTGCTCACGGCGTCCTCCAAAGTTCCGGCGCAGCTTAGCGCGCGCGGGCGGGGCCAGCGACCCGTGCACGGCGGGGCGGGCGCTCTCGCCGAGGGGACGGGCCGGGGCGGGTGGCGCAGCCCCGGCGCTCAGAAGCTCTCGGCGGCCCGCAGCCGGTCGCCGGCCGCAGAGGTCAAGCCCAGCGCCCGGCAGACCTCGGCGTGCAGCCGGTCGGCCGCCGCTTGATCGCCGCAGTTGAGCGGCCGCAGGTAGATGGTGTCGGCCTGCTGGTCGGGCCAGTCGACCGTGCAGCGCGGCTCGACGCCCACCCCGCGCAGGGCCGCGCGCCAGTGGTCGACAAAGGCGCCCGCCTCGTGGGCGTTGCCCTCTTGCACGACGAAGGCGAGGGTCACGAACGGCCGGCGCAGGCCCGCCTCGGCCCGCAAGGCCAAGAAGCGCTCGATGTTCTTGTAGACCTGGTCGCGCTTGTCGGCGCCCTTGACGTGGCGGTAGGCGGCCGCGCTGTGCGCGTCGACGCTGAAGTGCACGAAGTTGAAGGTGTCGGGGGCGAGCCCCGGCGCGTGCGCGAGGCGCAGCAGCAGGCGCGACCGCTCTTCGCCGAAGACGACCCCGTTGGTGTGCAGCTTGAAGGTGCGAAACAGCCGGTTGCCCGCGTTGACGAAGAAGGCGTACTCGACGAAGCGGTCGAACTGCGGGTGGATGGTCGGCTCGCCCAGCCAATGCGGGCAGAGGTCGACCGCGTCGCCCATCGAGGCCAGGCCCTGCACCGCCGCCCGCCAGGTGGCGAAGTCCATCCACCGCATGGGCTGGCCGTGGGCCTCGTCGCGCATGGACTGGCTGCACATCAAGCACTTGATGTTGCAGCGGTCGGTCAGCTCGAGGTTGACGTTCACGCCCACGGGGCCCCCAGGGTGACCAACGCCTCGCGGATCGCCGCTTCGTGGCCGAGGATGTTCCACGAGCACTCGCTGCACCGCGGCAGCGGGGCCTGGGCCAGCATGGCCCGCCGCGCCCCCTCGAGGAAGGGGTCGCCGGTCCAGGCCTGCCAGAGCGGCTGGTCGGCGACGCTGCCGCCGGCCCCCGCGAGCACACAGCAGGGGCTCAGCCGGCCGTCGGCCTGCACGACGAGGTGGTGCCAGGCCTTGAGGCAGGGCGCGCCGGCCAAGCCCTCGCCC
>JBJONS010000003.1:0-4820 GCA_046051725.1 Pseudomonadota bacterium
GAGCGATGCGGATCACGACTTGGAACATCAACAGCATCCGGGCGCGGGCCGAGCTGTTCTCGGCCTGGCTGGCCAAGGCCCAGCCCGACGTGCTGTGCCTGCAAGAGACCAAGGCCCAGGACAAAGAGTTCCCGGCCAAGCTCTTCGAGGACGCCGGCTACCACGTCGCCTTCTACGGCCAGAAGACCTACAACGGCGTGGCCATCGCCGCCCGCGCGCCCATCGAGGACGTCGAGCGCGGCCTGCCCCTCGAGGGCGACCCCGAGGCCCGCGGCATGGCCGCCACGGTGCTCGGCCTGCGCGTGATCAACGTCTACGTCGTCAACGGCAAAGAGCTGGGCGACCCGAAGTGGCACCACAAGCTGCGCTTCCTCGACGCGCTCGCCGGCTACGTCGAGGGCCGGCACCGGCCCGACGAGCCCCTGGTGGTCTGCGGCGACTGGAACCTCTGCCCCGCCGACCGCGACACCTGGGATCCCGGCGAGTGGCACCGCCAGATCTTCTGCACCGAAGAGGAGCGGGCCCCCCTGCGCCGCATGCTGGCTTGGGGCCTGCACGACGCCTTCCGCGCCCGCTACCCCGAGACCTGGGGCCGCTCGACCTTCACCTGGTGGGACTACCGGGGCGGCGCCTTCGCCCGCAACCAGGGCCTGCGCATCGACCACCACATGGTGACGGCGCCGGTGCTCGCCCGCACGACCGCGGTCGAGATCGACCGCGAGGTCCGCAAGCACGACAAGGCGTCCGATCACGCGCCGGTCACCTTGGTGCTGCGCGAGGCCTGAGCCCGGAGCCTGGACCCCGCCTGCCCCGCCCGCAGGGAGCAGACGCCACGGCCTGGGGCCGGGGAGCGGCGGAGGGGGGCGCCCGCGGGCCTCTCCTCAGGCCTGCGCGTCGCCGCCGTCGGTGGCCTCGTCGATCTCGGGCAGGCTGAACACCGGCGCCTTGTCGGGGCGCACCGGCAGCGCGGGCAGCTCGCGCTGGGCCCAGGCCGCGCGCAGCGCCGCCATGTCGGGCAGGCTGGCCAGGGGCTGCACCTCGGCCAGCAAGGCGGCGAGGGCGTCGCGGTCGAGGACCTCTTCTTCGAGCAGCTGGGTGCTCATGCGGAAGAGCAGGTCTTGGTGGGCGAGCAGCACCCGGCGGGCGTCGTCGTGGGCGCGGGCCAGCAGGCCGCGGACCTCTTCGTCGAGCTGGCGGGCGGTCTCTTCGCTGACCGAGACGTCGCGGCCGCCCACGCCGGCGCCGGCGAAGGGGCCGTAGTGCTCGCCGCCGTAGTCGACCGCGCCCATCCGGGCCGACATGCCGAACTGGTTGACCATGCGGCGGGCGAGGTCGCTGGCCTTGCGGATGTCGTCCGACGCGCCGGTGGTCACGTCCTCGAAGACCAGCTCTTCGGCGACCCGGCCGCCGTAGAGGGTGACGATGCGGTTGCGCAGGTCGCCCCGCGACATCAGGTAGCGGTCTTCGGCGGGGGTCTGCAGCGTGTAGCCCAAGGCGCCGACGCCGCGGGGGATGATGCTGATCTTTTGGACGGGGTCAGCCCCGGGGCTGGCCGCGGCGCAGATGGCGTGGCCCGACTCGTGGAAGGCGACGACCCGCTTCTCGCGCTCGCTCAGCCGGCGGCTCTTCTTCTCGAGGCCGGCCACGATGCGCTCGACGGCGGCGTCGATGTCGCTCATCTCGATCGCCTTCTTGTCGTGGCGCGCGGCGAGCAGGGCGGCCTCGTTCAAGGCGTTGGCGAGGTCGGCGCCGGCAAAACCCGGGGTCATGCGGGCGACGATGGCCAGATCGACGTCCTCGGCCAGCTTCATGGTCCGGGCGTGGACCTTGAGGATGGCCTCGCGGCCCTTGAAGTCGGGGCGGTCGACGACGACCTGGCGGTCGAAGCGCCCGGCGCGGAGCAGCGCTGGGTCGAGCGTCTCGGGGCGGTTGGTGGCCGCGACGATGATGATGCCCTTGCGGCCGTCAAAGCCGTCCATCTCGACCAAGATCTGGTTGAGGGTCTGCTCGCGCTCGTCTTGGCCGCCGACCGGCGTGTTGCCGCCGCGTGCCTTGCCGACCGCGTCGAGCTCGTCGATGAAGATGATGCAGGGCGCCTGCTCGGCCGCCTTCTGGAAGAGGTCGCGCACGCGGGCCGCGCCCACGCCGACGAACATCTCGACGAAGTCCGAGCCCGAGATCGAGAAGAAGGGCACCCCCGCCTCGCCGGCGACCGCCCGCGCGAGCAGGGTCTTGCCGGTGCCCGGCGGGCCGACCAGCAGCACGCCCTTTGGGATCTTGCCGCCCAGCGCGGTGAAGCGGTTCGGCGTGCGCAAGAACTGCACGATCTCTTGCAGCTCTTCGATGCCCTCGTCGACGCCGGCCACGTCCTTGAAGGTGACCCCGGTGCCGTCCTCGGGGGCGAGCTTGGCCGAGGACTTGCCGAAGGTCGCCACGCCGGGCGGGACGCCGCCCTCGCGCCGGGTCATGGTCACAAAGAACATGACCATCATGAGCAGCACGAGCAGGTTGAGCAGGTTGCCGTTGTTGCAGTCGGACGGCGGCACCGCGGTGTACGTGACGTTGTTCTGCTCGAGGATCTTGATGAGCTCAGCCTCATCGGACTCGATGCGCGTCAGCGTAAACGTCTTGGGCTTCTGCTCGCCCTCGGCCTTCTTCTGCTCGAAGTTGGCAGAGTTGCCCTGGAAGATCACCCGCTGAAGGTGACCCTCAGAGGCCAAGGCCTTGGCCTCGGACCAGCTGTGCTCGAGCTCGCCGGGCTCGCGGAGCACGCCGAGCAGGGTGAGCCCCAGCGCGAGCAAGAGGGTGAGGGAGAGGGCGACGAGGATGCTTGCGTTCTTTTGCACCCCCGCGCCCTAGCCACCGCCGGGGGTCGAGGCAAGGCCGCGGCCGCGGGGAATCGCCGCGCGCCTGCGCTCAAGCAGAGCGGCGCCGGCGCCACCCCTGCGCGCCCGCCGCGAGCAGGCCGACCAGCGCGCCCAGGGCCGGCGCCGCGGCGCCCCCGGCCGAGGAGCAGCCGCCCTTGTCGGCGCTCGCCACGCGCTCGACGAGGAAGCTGCACGCGCCGTCGCGCTCGTCCGCCTCGCCCTCGTCGATGAGGCCGTCGCAGTCATTGTCGACCTCGTCGCAGTCCTCGGCGGCGCCCGCGTAGACCCAAGGGTCGCGGTCGTCGCAGTCGGTCTCGACCCCGCCCTCGAACTCGGCCGCGCCGTCAAAGTCGTCGTCGAAGGTCGTGCCGCCCTCGTCGACGAGGCCGTCGCAGTCGTTGTCGATCTCGTCCTGGGTCTCGACCGCGCCCGGAAAGATGAGCAGGTCGGCGTCGTCGCAGTCGCCCTGCTGGGGCGAGAAGCCGTCCCCGTCGTCGTCGGCGCGCGGGGTGCCCTGGTCGATCACGCCGTCGCAGTCATCGTCTCGGTTGTTTTCGAGCTCCGGCGCGCCCGGCGCCACGGTGGCGTCGCGATCATCGCAGTCCTCTTCGCGGGCAAAACCGTCCCCGTCGAGGTCGGCGCTGAGCGGCGTGGCCGGCTCGTCGATGTCCCCGTCGCAGTCGTCGTCCTTGCCGTTGTCCGACCGCTCTTGGGCGCCCGGGTTGGCGTCGACATCGGCGTCGTCGCAGTCGCCGCCGCAGCTCGGGTACCCGTCGGCGTCGGCGTCCCAAGCCGGCAGGGCCGAGGCCACGCAGTCGTTGCCGATGAGCGCGACCGCGGCCTCGGCGAGGTTGGGCGCGTTGGTGTCGATGGTCACCCGTCCGGCCGCGGGCGGGCTGCCGCCGGCGGGCTCGTAGCCGATGTCCACCTCGGTCTGCTGGCCGGGCAGCAAGTAGTAGGGGGTGGCCGACTGGACCGAGAAGGTGGCCGAGCCCTCGACGTCGTAGTCCGCGATGGTCACGGTGACCCCGCCGCAATTCTCGACGACCGAGAGGGCCGGGAAGTAGCCGCCGGCGGCGCGCGGGCCGTAGTCATGGGCCGTCGGGTAGATACGCGCGCAGGGGAAGCGCCCGATGCCGCGCAGCACGACCTTCCAGACGCCGAGGTCCTCGTCGGTGCGCTCGGCGACCTCGGTGTCGTTGCTCGTGATCGTCAGCACGGTCCGGAACTGCGCCTCGGCGTCCGGCTTGAAGATGACCTCGAGCAGGCCATAGTCGGGGTTCTCGGGCGTCCCGCCGTCCAGCGTGAGCTCACCGGCGGTGGTGGCCCAGTTCGGCGAGACCTCCCAGTGCTCCTCGTCCTCCACCGAGACCGCCGACACCGTGACCGGGCCGCGGCCGACGCTGCCGAGGAAGATCTGCACCGTCTCGCGCTCGTTGACCGCGACCATGCCCGCGTCGAAGGTCGCGAAGCTGGTGGTCAGCTCGCGAGACAGGGCGTTGATCTCCGAGTCGTTCTTGCAAGCGCCGAGCGCGAGGGCGACCAGCGGGAGGAGGCGGCGGGAGGACATGGCGGGCTCCAAGCGGCGGGCCGCGCGGTGCGGACGGCAAGGTGCGGAGGGCAGGTGCGGAGGGCAGGTGCGGACGACAAGGCGCGGGAGGCGAAGAGAGCGGTGGCTCAGAGGGTGCTCGGCTCGCCCGGAGGGGTGGGCTCGATGCCCACCTCTCGGTTGAGGGTCGAGACGCCCTTGCGGTAGAGGAAGCGCGCCTGCTGCAGGTTGTCGCCGATGCAGACGAGGCCGAGCTTGCCGAACTCGGACAGCGCGCCCATCAGGTGGAAGACGATGCCGCGCTCGGTCGGACCGTGGAAGTGCAGCCGGTGGTAGACCGCGATGTCGATGAGATCATCGGGCAGCAGGCCCTTGTAGGCCTCATGCTGCAGGGTGTCGGACGC
>JBJONS010000004.1:0-8244 GCA_046051725.1 Pseudomonadota bacterium
GCGGCCGCCTTCGCCGCGATCACCCGCCCCGAGGCCAGCGCGGCCCTGCTGCTGACCCTGGGCCTCGCGCTGGCCACCACCCTCTGCAACGGCGTGGTCGGCCTCGGCGTCGCCTGGGCGCTGGTCCGCTGGGAGTTCCCCGGCAAGGGCCTGCTCGCCGCGCTGGTCGACCTGCCCCTATCGGTCCCGACCTTGGTGGCGGGCTTCCTCATCGTCGCCCTCTATGGTCCGGTCGGACCCCTGGCCCCCGCCCTCGGGGCCCTCGACCTGCAGGTGATCTACGCCCGGCCGGCCCTGCTGTTGGCGCTGCTGTTCATCACCTTCCCCTTCGTGGTGCGGGCGGTCGAGCCGGTGCTCTCCGAGCTCGACCCGACCGAGGAGGCGGCCGCCGCCACCCTCGGCGCGAGCCAGTGGCAGACCTTCCGCTGGGTGCTGCTGCCCGCCCTGACCCCTGCCGTCGCCGCCGGCGGGGTCCAGGTCTTCGCCCGCGCGGTCGCCGAGTTCGGCGCGGTCGCGGTGGTCTCGGGCAACATCCCGTTCAAGACGCTGACCGCGACGGTGTTCATCCAGGGTGAGGTCGAGGCGGGAGACACCGCCGGCGCGGCGGCCACCTCGCTCGTGCTGCTCGGCGTCGCCCTGCTGCTGCAGCCGCTGGGGCGGGCCCTCGCCGCCGGGCTGGTGCAGCGATGAGCGCCGTCGTGCGCGCCGCGCCGGTGCGCGGCCCCCTCGCCCGCGGCCTGCTGGGGCTCACCTGGGCCTGGGTCTTCGTGGTGGTGCTGTTGCCGATGCTCAGCCTGCTCTGGGCGGGCCTGCGGTCGCCGGGCCCCATCGCCGCGGCGCTGGTCCGGTCCGACGTGCTGTACAGCCTCGGCCTCACCCTGGTCATCACGCTGCTGACCGTGTCCTTCACCCTCGTCTTCGGCGCCGCCGGGGGCATCGTGCTGGTGCGGGGCCACCTGCCGGGGCGCCGCCTGCTCGACGCCGCCATCGACCTGCCGCTGGCGGTCTCTCCGGTGATGATCGGCCTCGCCTTCTTGCTGCTCATCGGCCGGCAGGGGCTGTTCGGCCCGACCCTCTCCGCGCTCGGCGTGCAGATCGCTTTTGCGCCGCTCGGCGTGCTCATCGGCACCCTGTTCGTCACCCTGCCCCTGACGGTGCGGGAGGTGGCGGTCCTGCTCGAAGAGCTCGGCACCTCGGAGGAGGAGGCAGCGGCCACGCTGGGCGCCACCCGCTGGCAGGCCCTGTGGTGGGTCACCCTGCCCAACCTGCGCGAGGCCCTGATCGGCGGCACGCTGCTGACCGTCGCCCGATCGCTGGGCGAGTTCGGCGCGGTGCTGGTGCTCGGCGGGGCCATCGCCATGCGCACCAGCACGGCGACCACGTCGATCCACCTCGCGATCGAAGAGCGCGACCTGCCGGTCGCCACCGGCCTCTCGCTGCTGCTCGCCGCGGCCTCGATCAGCCTGGTGACGGCGCTCCGGCGGCGGGGAGGTGGCGCATGACCATCCGGGTCTCGGGCCTGCACAAGGCCTTCGGCGCCACCACCGTGCTGCGCGACGTGAGCCTCGAGGTCGGCGACGGCGAGCTGGTCGCCCTGCTCGGCCCGTCGGGCGGCGGAAAGTCCACCATCCTGCGGGTCATCGCGGGCCTCGAGCAAGCCGACGCCGGCGAGGTCTGGCTCGGCGGCAAGCGGGTCGACCACCTCGACCCCCAGGCGCGCGGCGTCGGCTTCGTCTTCCAGCACTACGCCCTGTTCCGCCACATGAGCGTCGCCGAGAACGTCGCCTTCGGGCTGCGGGTGCGCGGCGTCGACGCCCGCGACCGCCTCGCGCGGGCCCACGCGCTGCTCGACCGGGTCGGCCTGGGCGGGCTGGGCGCGCGCATGCCGCACGAGCTCTCGGGCGGCCAGCGCCAGCGCGTGGCCCTGGCCCGGGCGATGGCCCCCGAGCCGCGCCTGCTGCTGCTCGACGAGCCCTTTGGCGCAGTGGACGCCAAGGTGCGCGAGGAGCTGCGCCGCTGGCTGCGCCACCTGCACGACCAGCTGCACACGACCTCGATCTTCGTGACCCATGACCAAGAGGAGGCCTTCGCGGTCGCTGATCGGGTCATGATCATCCGCGACGGCGCGCTGGAGCAGGCCGGCACGCCCTCCGAGATCTTGGACGCGCCGGCCACCGAGTTCGTCTCGCGCTTCGTCGGCGACGTCAACACGCTCGACGGCGTGGTGGAGGGGGGCGCCCTGCGCCTCGCCGGGCTGTCGGTGCCCGCGCCCGAGCTGGCCGAGGGCCAGGCCGGGCGCCTCGTGGTCAGGGCCTACGACATCAAGCTGTGGCGGGAGGAGGGCGGGCCGGCCGTGGTCCACCGCCTCGTGCCGCTCGGCGACCGCGTGCGCGTGGAGGCGCGGCTGTCGGACGGCCGCCTGCTGACGGCGCTCTTCCCGCAGCGCAGCAGCCTGCTGCGCGGGGTGGAGCCAGGCGCGCCCGTCGCCGTCGAGCTCACCCGCCGCTGGATCTGGCCGGCGGCGGGGCCGGCGGCGCACCAATAGACGAGGGGGCGCGGCCCGCGGAGCGGCGGCCGCCTCCCAGCTGGAGCACGGATGCAACGGAGCGCGATGCTGAGCCTGATGATCGAGGTCTGGCGAGAGGTCGCCGGCCACCTGGAGATCCAGGCCCTCGTCGAGTCGGTGGCCCCGCGCCTGCGCGCGCAGCTCCCCCTCACCGGCCTCGCCGTGGTGCGCCTCGAGCCCCTGCCGCCCCGCCTCGACGTGCTCGCCGCCACCCGCCTGCGCGGCGCCGGCGCGGCGGTGCCCAGCGACCTCGCCTGGGTCGACGACCGCGAGCGCCTCAGCGGCGAGGCCCTGCTGCGGCGCATGCTCGTCGAGCTGCGCGAGCGGGGCGAGGCGGCGCCCCGCGCCGGCCTCTGGGCCGCCCTGCTCGCCGGCGAAGACGGCGTGCCGCACGCCGTGGTGGTGCAGATCGCCGAGGTGGGCGGCCAGGCCGAGCTGCTCGCGGCGCTCATCGAGCCGCTGCAGGTCGCCCTGGTCAACGACCGGCGCGTGCACGAGCTGGCCCGCTTGCGCGAGGCCGCCGAGGCCGACAACCGGGCCCTGCTCACCCGGCTCGAGCGCCAAGACATCGCCGAGACGGTCGTCGGCGAGCGCACCGGCCTGCGCGAGGTGATGGAGAAGATCGACCAAGTCGCCCCGACCGACGCGCCGGTGCTGATCTTGGGCGAGACCGGCTCGGGCAAAGAGGTGCTCGCCCGCGCGGTGCACGAGCGCAGCCGCCGCGCGTCGGGGCCCTTCTTGCGGGTCAACTGCGGGGCCATCCCCGCCGAGCTGGTCGACAGCGAGCTGTTCGGACACGAGAAGGGCAGCTTCACCGGCGCGGTCACCACCCGCCGGGGCTGGTTCGAGCGGGCCGACGGCGGCACCCTGTTCCTCGACGAGCTGGGCGAGCTGCCGGCGGCCGCCCAGGTGCGGCTGCTGCGGGTGCTGCAAGACGGCACCTTCGAGCGGGTCGGCGGGCAGCGGGCCCTGCGGGCCGACGTGCGGGTCATCGCCGCCACCCACCGCGACATGCCGCGCCTCATCGCCGAGGGCCGGTTTCGGGAGGACCTCTGGTACCGGGTGGCGGTCTTCCCCATCACCCTGCCCTCGCTGCGCGACCGGATGGAGGACCTCAGCGAGCTGACCGCCCACTTCGCCACCCGCGCCGGGCGTCGCCTGCGCGGCGCGCCCCTGCACCCGACCCCAGATGACATCGCGCTGCTCTCGACCTATGACTGGCCGGGGAACGTCCGCGAGCTGGCCGCGGTCGTTGAGCGCGCGGCCATCCTCGGCGACGGGCGGCGCCTCGACGTGGCCCGCGCCCTGGGCGGCGGGCTGCCCCGCGCGCCCTCGCGCCCGACCGCGCCCGCCGCGGCGCCCTCCACCCCGCCGCCGCAGGCCCCGCTGAGCGGCAGCTTCGAAGACATCGCGCGCGCCGCCATCCTCGAGGCGCTCAAGGCCGCCGGCGGGCAGATCCAGGGCCCCGGCGGCGCCGCCGAGCGCCTGCGCATCAACCCCTCGACCCTGCGCTCGCGCATGGAGCGCCTCGGGGTCGAGTGGCGCAAGGGGCGCTGAGCCCGCCCCCTCAGCGCCCGCCTCCCCCGGTCGCCGGCGCCGAGATGATGTCGCCCACGCGATCTTGGGGCCGGTTCGCCGCCACCCGCTCTGTATGGGCCGCCTCGCGCCGCTCGCTGTAGCGGTCGACCAGCGGGTCGCGCAGGTCGCGGGTCAGCAGGGTGAAGCGCACCAGCTCTTCCATCACGTCGACGAGCCGGTCGCGGTAGGGGCTGTCGCGCATCGTGCCGTCGTCGTGGAACTCGTCGTAGGCCTTGGGCACGCTCGACTGGTTGGGGATGGTGATCATGCGCATCCACCGCCCGAGCAGCCGCAGCGCGTTGACCACGTTGAACGACTGGCTGCCGCCGCTGACCTGCATCACCGCCAGCGTGCGCCCCTGGGTCGGCCGCACCGCCCCCGTGTTGAGCGGCAGCCAGTCGATCTGGTTCTTGAACACCCCGCTGACCGCCCCGTGCAGCTCGGGGCTGCTCCAGACCTGGGCCTCAGACCACGCGGACAGGGCCCGCAGCTCGACCACCGCGGGGTGGGCGTCGAGGCCCGGCCCCTTCACCGGCAGCGCGTGGGGGTGGAAGAAGCGCACCTCGCAGCCCATCGCGGTCAGCAGCCGGGCGCCCTCTTCGGCCAGCAGGCGGGAGTAGCTGCGCTCGCGCAGGCTGCCGTAGAGCACCAGCACCCGCGGCGGGTGGGTGGAGCGGGGCACCTCGGGCAAGGAGATCGGGCCGACCGGGGGCGGCGCGCCGTCGTGCAAGGGGGACATCAGGCCTCCACCAGAAAAACAGGGGCCATGTCGGCCGGCATCTCGGCCAGCTCGGCCGGGGTCAAGCGCGCGTAGATCTCGACGAGGTTGCCGCCAGGGTCCAGCAGCCACAGCTCGTGCAAGGGGGTGCCCCGCCAGGTCGTGCGCGCCGGCTTGTGCACCGGGAAGCCCGCCGCCTCGGCCCGCCGCTGGGCGTCGATGACCGCGGCCTTGTCGTCGACCTCGATCCCTACGTGGTAGAGGGTGTCTTGGTGCAGGGTCAGCCCATCGGACACCACCACGACGAAGTTGGCGCGCAGCGGGGCGCTCACGAAGGTGACATAGCGGTGCGTCCACTCTTTGGGGGGCACGCCGAGCAGCCAGCTGTAGAAGCGGGCCGCCGGCCCGAGCGCGGGCACCCGCAGGCTGGCGTGCAGCTCGCGCGGCGCGAGCGGGGCGGGCGCGTCGCGCAGGGCCGCCAGCACCCCGAGCCGGCCCTCGATGGCCCGGCGGGCCACCCGAAAGTGCTCGAAGCGCTCGTCATCGCTGAGCTGCGCGTCTTTTTGGTCGGGGTCGGGCATGGCCCAGCTCAGGCGCGGCGCCGCCCCGAGGAACACCGGGCAGGACTCTTCGGCGCACAGCGTGATCACCAGGTCGACCGAGGCCGGGTCGATGCTGTCGACGTGCTTGCTGACCAGACCCGCCGTGGGCACCCCCACCTCGTCGAGGGCCCGCAGCGCGTAGGGGTTGACTGAAGACGGCGCGCTGCCCGCCGACTGGACCCGGACGGTTGGACCCAAGATCTGCCGGGCGAGGGCCTCGGCGAGCTGCGAGCGCGCCGAGTTGGCCACGCAGAGGAAGAGCACGCTGGAGAAGAACATGGGGGGCTCCGGGTGGGCGCGGAAAAAGGGAATGGGGGCCCTCAAGCCCCCGCGGCCCGGGCGTCAAAGGCGCCCCGGGTGCGGTTGGCCAGCGCCACCAGCGAGAGCATCACCGGCACCTCGATGAGCACGCCGACCACCGTGGCCAGGGCCGCGCCCGAGTCGAGGCCAAAGAGGCTGATCGCCACGGCGACCGCCAGCTCAAAGAAGTTCGACGTGCCGATCAGCGCGGCGGGCGCGGCGATGTCGTGCCGCAGCCGCATCGCGTAGGCCGCGGCGTAGCTCAGCGCGAAGATGCCGTAGGACTGCAGCAGCAGCGGCACCGAGATGAGCGCGATGACGCCGGGCTTGGCGAGGATGGTCGGCGCCTGCAGGCCGAAGATGAGCACGATGGTCGCCAGCAGCCCCACCACGCCGGCCGGCTTGAGCCGGGCGTTGAAGTGGTCGAGCGCCGCGGGCCCGCGCCGCAGCAGGGCCGCGCGGGTGAGCGCGCCGGCCCCAAGCGGCAGGGCCACGAAGAGGCCGACCGACAAGAGCAGCGTGCCCCAGGGCACGATGACCTCGCTGACCCCGAGCAGCAGCGCGGTGAGCGGGGCGAAGGCGAAGACCATGATGAGGTCGTTGACCGAGACCTGGACCAGGGTGTAGCCCGGGTCACCGCGGCAGAGCTGCGACCACACAAAGACCATCGCCGTGCAGGGGGCGACCCCGAGCAAGATCATGCCGGCGATGTACTGGTCGGCCTCAGCGGGCTCGACCAGGCCGACGAACAGCCAGCGGAAGGCCGCCCAGGCCAGCGCCGCCATCGTAAACGGCTTGATCAGCCAGTTCACCACCACGGTCAGGCCGAGGCCGGCCGGACGCGCGCGCACCGCCCGCAGGCTGCCGAGCTCGATCTGCACCATCATCGGGTAGATCATCACCCAGATGAAGATCGCGACGATGAGGTTGACCTCGGCGACCTGCACCGCGGCCAGCGCGCGGAACAGCCCCGGCGCCGCCGCCCCGAGGGCCACGCCCCCGGCGATGGCCAGGGCCACCCACAGGGACAGGTAGCGCCCGAACAGACCCAGCGGCGCCTCAGCCGCCGGCGCGCTCATGACACACCCCCGGTCAGCCCGCCGACCAGCCCCCGCAGGGCCGCGACCCCGTCGGGATCGACGCAGTAGCAGCGGCGCGGGCCGTCGACCTCGCCCTTGACCAGCCCGGCCGCCCGCAGGATGCGCAGGTGCTCGCTGACCGTCGAGGCGGCCACCGGCAGCTGGTCGGCGATCTCGCCGGCGAAGCAGGCCCGCTGGGCGAGCAAGAAGCGCAGGATGTACACGCGGTGCGGGTGGGACAGGGCCTTGGCCAGCGCGGCGAGGCGCTCGTCGTCGGCGGGCGCCGGGGTGGGGTCGGCGGGGGCCGCCGCGCAGCAGGCATCGGACATGGGGCACCTCGGGCGTCACTTCGTTCTTCGTCGTTCGACGACTAACGAAATATCGCGCGCGGGGCCACCCCGGGGCAGGCGCAGGCTGGCCCGCCGGGGCCGGGGCGTTGCGGGGGCGGCGAGCCCCCGCCCCCATCCTTGCTTTTGCTCAGCCGGCGGCCGAGAGGCGGGCGCGCAGGCCGTCGAGCTCGGGGCCCACCCACTGCACGCTCAGGCCCTCTTGCAGGCCGAGCTCCCAGTACTTCAAGGCCTTGCGGCGCAGGACCTCGCCCCGCTCGACCAGGGCCTCGCGGTAGAGCACCACTTGGTCGGGCGTGAGGTGGCGCGGCGGGGGCGCGGCCACCAGATCGACCTGCAGCGCGTCATAGGCGTCGCCCATCGCCAGCAGGGCGGCCAGCACGTACTCGGGCTCGCGCAGCTTGACGATGGCGATGACGTGCTGCTCGGCGGCCCCGATGTGCTCGGCGCGCGTGACCAAGGCGGCCGCCGCCCGCTCATCGCCCCGGAATTGGATCTGGGCCGCGGCCTCGAGCTCGCGCTCGACCAGCGCGAACAGCGCCCGGCTGCGCACCCACGGCGCCTCGCCCTCGGGCAAGGCGGCCAGCGCGGCCTGCAGCGCGGGCAGGCCCCGGCGCTCGCGGCCCCGGCGCAGGGCCTGGACCCCGCCCTCGACCGCGATCTTCTGGTGGCCCAGCGCGTCGACGCCCGGCTCGCGATCGGCAGCCCGCAGGCCGCGCTTCGCCGCCCGGTGCTCGCCGAGGTCCGACAAGCAGAGGCTGCGGCGGAACTGGGCGTTGGCCCGCAGCCCGCTCGCCGCCGCCGGCATGGCCAGCACCTCGTCGTAGAGCGGCACCGCCTCGGCGCAGCGGTGCGAGAGCTCGGCGGCGCGGCCCCGCTCAAAACGCACGCGGGCGGCCAGCTCGGGGTGCAGCTGCTCGCCGCGCAGCACGTCGAGGCGGTCGATGGCCCCCGCGAAGTCGCCGTGCGCGATGCGCGCCGCGGCCTCGTCCATCACCGCGATGGGCGGCATCGCCCGCCACTGGGCGCGCAGGGCCTCGGGCGTGGGCGGCAG
>JBJONS010000005.1:0-2535 GCA_046051725.1 Pseudomonadota bacterium
GGACGCGTGGCGAGGCCATCGGGGCGCCAGTTCCAGCGGGTGACACGCTGTACGAGGGCCCCGCCAGCATGGTGGGATGCGCGACCACGCCGATGTTCGGCTACGGCATGCGGATGTTCCCGTGGGCGGACGCGCGGCCTGATCGCTTTCAGCTCCGCGTGTTGAACATGGGGCCGGTGCAGTCGGCCGCGAACTTGTGGCCGGCCTGGCAGGGCCGGCTGGACCACCCTGGGCGCCACGACTTCCATGTGGATCGGGTCCGCGTCGTCTTTGACGGCGCGATGCCCTACCAGGTGGGAGGTGAGGCCCAGGGCTACCGCAAGGAGCTGGTCTTTGGCCTCGGCGCGCACGCCGTGACGCTCATCGCGCGGGCCCCGGATCGGCGCTGAGTCGGCGCGTCCCCCGACGGCGCGCGGGTGAAGCGCCCGCTGCGCCCGCGTGGGGCGCTCACTCGTCGCTGCTGTCTTCGTTCTCGGTGATGGTCTTGACCACACCGCCGCCCGCGGCGCGGCGGCGGATCTCGTCTTCGAGCGTCTGGCGGGCGGCCTCGTGCTCGTCGAGCCAGCGGATGGCGCTCTCACGGCCCTGGCCGACCCGCTCGTCGCCGATGCTGTACCAGGAGCCGCTGCGGTTCACGAGGCCGAGATCCATGCCCATGTCGACCATCTCGCCGGTCATGGACACGCCCTTGCCGTACATGATGTCGAACTCGACCTGACGGAAGGGCGGCGCGAGCTTGTTCTTGACCACCTTGACGCGGGTGCGGTTGCCGACGACCTCGACGCCGTTCTTGATCGCGCCGATGCGGCGGATGTCGAGCCGGATCGAGGCGTAGAACTTAAGCGCGTTGCCGCCCGAGGTGGTCTCGGGGCTGCCGAAGACGACGCCGATCTTCTGCCGCAGCTGGTTGATGAAGACCATGCAGCAGTTGGACTTGTGGATGGCCGCGGTGAGCTTGCGCAGCGCCTGGCTCATGAGCCGGGCCTGCGCGCCCGGGGCGGCGTCGCCCATCTCGCCCTCAAGCTCGGCCTTGGGGACGAGCGCCGCCACCGAGTCGATCACGACGATGTCGACCGCGTTGGACCGCACGAGGGTCTCGGCGATCTCGAGCGCCTGCTCGCCCGAGTCGGGCTGGGAGATCAGCAGCTCGTCGGTCTTCACGCCGAGGGCCCGCGCGTAGTTGATGTCGAGGGCGTGCTCGGCGTCGATGAAGGCGGCGATGCCCCCGCGGCGCTGGCACTGCGCCACGGTCTGCAGCGCGATGGTGGTCTTGCCGGACGACTCGGGCCCGTAGATCTCGATGACGCGCCCCTGGGGGAGGCCGCCGATGCCGAGCGCGAGGTCTACGCTGAGGCTGCCGGTGCTGTACGTGGCGATCGCGACGTGCTGCTCTTCGCCCATCCGCATCACGGCGCCTTTTCCGAACTGGCGCTCGATGCTCTTGACGGCAGCTTCCAGGGCCTTGGCGCGGGCGGGATCGATGGGCATGGGCTCTCCAGGGGCAGCGGGTGCTTGGCTGCTGTTGCGGTCGATTGTTGTCCGCGGGTGTACTGCATCGCCCGACGGACTCTCGTTGAACGCTCATACAGTATGCTGATGCGTTCACCCTGGCAAGCCTTTTTGTAGGACACTATTTGTCCAGCGCTATCGTTATGATATGTTGGTCTTACTGGGTGATAGTCGCCTCCAGGCGCTGCAGCAGGCGGCGGTGGAGCCCCCCAAAACCACCGTTGGACAGCACGGCGACCACATCCCCTGGGCAAGCGTTGGCCGCGACGAGGTGCGCGATCTCGTCTGCGCCCTCTTCAGCGCTGGCCTGGGGGCTGGACCCCTGTCCCCAGACGAAGGCCTCGCGGCCCCGGGCCCGCACGTCCGCGACGAGCTGCTCCGCGCTGAACCGCTCGTCTGCGGGGATGCGGTCGAGGTCCCGGGGCGGCGCGATGACGGTGATGTCGGCCGCATCAAAGGCTTCGCCGTACGCCGCCTGAAACACGTTGCGGCGGCTCGTGTTGCTGCGCGGCTCGAAGATCGCCCACAGGCGCCGACCGCCGAAGCGCAGCCGCAGCGCGTCGAGGGTGAGGCGAACCGCGGTGGGGTGGTGCGCGAAGTCGTCGATGACCGTGACCCCGCCGCGCTCGCCGATGATCTCCTGCCGCCGCTTGATCCCCTTGAAGCCGACGAAGCCAGGCGCGAGGTCCTCGGCGCTGAGGCCCTCCCGCTCCAGCGCCGCCACGGCGGCGACCTGGTTGTAGAGGTTGTGGATGCCCACGAGGCCGCTGTCGAATGTGCCGAACAAGCGTCCCTCGCGCAGCACCGAGAAGCGCATGACCCCCCGGGTCGTGTCGACCGACTCGATACGGCCATCCCAGTCCTGACCCGGCCCGTAGCGGCGGAGCTCCGCCTTCGCTTCGCTGGCCACTTTGGCCACGTTGTCATCGTCCCAACGGGCCACCACGAGGCCGTCCTCGGGGACCAGCGGCATCAGGCGGGAGAAGGCCTCCATGCAGTGGGCGAGGTCACGGTAGATGTCGGCGT
>JBJONS010000006.1:0-4885 GCA_046051725.1 Pseudomonadota bacterium
CCCAGCGGCAAGGCCGGGGCGCCGACCACCGGGGCGAGCAAGGCGAGGCCCGAGAGCGCCGCCGCCCCGCCCAGCGCGGCGACCCCCCAGGACAGCGGCGAGCTGGGCGCCCCGCGGGCCGCCCGCTGCGCCGCCGCATGCCCCCGTGCGGCCCAGATCAGGGCTGGCAGGCCGATGATCCCCACCGCGAGGTGCAGCAACAGCGCGCCGCGGCGGGCCACCGGCGCGCCGGCCTGGGCGAGCAGCGCCCCGCTGGCCAGCAGGACGACCGCCAGCAGCAGGCCCAGCGCGCGCCCCTGCGCGCTCACCCGCGCGCCCCACGCCGCTCAAGGCAGCGCAAGGTCGACCACGGCGAGGCCACGCTGCTCGATCACCACGAGCAGCTCGTCATCCCCGTCCCCGTCCAGATCGGCGACCGCCAGCGAGGCGGGCTCGGCGAGGCGGGCGGCGACCGCCGGCTGTCCCCCTGCGTCCAGCGCGAGCAGGCCCGCGTCGCGGCGGCTGACCACCACCCGCCGCGCGCCCCCGGGCCCGAAGCGCCCCGAGACCAGGTCGACGGTGCCGGCGTCGCCCACCTCGCCGCCGGTCGCCACGCGGCTGGCGCCGGGCAGCTCCAAGACCTCGACGTCCACCAGATCCCGCCCGCGGCGCTCGACGGTGCGGCGCTGATCGCCGTCCACGAGGAACACGCCGGCACCCTCAGCCACCGAGGCCAAGTCCTGGCCGTCGGCCCTCCGGCGGGCCAGCAGCTTGCCCTCGGTCGACAGCACGAGCAGCTCGGTCGGGGTCAACACCCACAGCTCTCCGCCCGCCACCGCCGTGGCCCGCACCGGCCCGGGCAGGCCGCGCACCCAGCGCAGGCCGCCGTCGGGGTCGAGCGCCCGCACCGCCGGCGCCTCGCCGTCGGCGCCCACTGGGCCGTCGAGCCACTGCAGGTGGGCCGAGGGCCCCGGCGCGTCGAGATCGGCCTCGGTGACGGCGCCCCCCGCCGCGGTGTAGAGCGCGGGACCGGCACCGGGCCGACCCAGGACGATCCGGTCGGGCCCCACCGCCACGCTGCCGAGCCCGGTGGCCGGCAGAAAGGCCCGCAGCGGCGCGCTCCCGGGCCCCCACGGCCGGGTCAGCTCGACGCCGGCGCCGCCGTCCTCGGCGAGCGCGGCTTCGATCTCGGCCTTGAGCGCGCCCATGCTCAGCTCGGAGTAGCCGCGGGCCGAGTAGCGCACCGCGCCGTCCCGCCCGATCACCCGCAGGGCGGGGATGGCCTGCACGCCCAGCGCCTCGGAGAGGCCCGGCGGGGCCAGGGCGACGGGCAGCGCGGCGCCGAGCGCGGCCGAGGCGGCCGCCACCTGCTCGAGCGACAGACCCTGGTCGACGCTGACCGCGACGAAGCTCAGGCCGGCGTTGCGCAGCTCGGCCTGCAGCGCGCTCAGCTCGGGCAGCTCGCGCTTGCAGGGCCCGCACCAGGTCGCCCAGAAGCTCAGCACCCGCACCTGGCCGGATCGCGCCTCGAGGCTCCACTCCCCGCCGTCGGCCAGCGCCAACGTGAACGGCGCGACCGGGGGCACCTGGGCCCGCCAGCCCGGGCCGCGGGGGGCTTGGGCCATGCCCAGCACGCCGGCCAGGCGGCTCATGTCGGCGTAGGGGAGCATGTCGCGCAGCGCGGCGGCGGCGTCCTCGCGGCGGCCAAGCGCGTGCAGCGCCTCGACCCGGAGCCCCTGGGCCCGCAGGCTGCTGCTGCCGGTGGCCACCGCCCGGCCGTCGCCCAGCCGCAGCTCGGGGGGCTGCGCAGCGGCCCGCGCGTCGAGGACCTCGACCGCCAGGGCGTGCTCGCCGCCGAGCACCAGGGCCTCGGCCATCCGCAGCAGCAGCGTCGGGTGGGTCGGGCGCGCGGTCCACAGGGCGCGCGCGGCGGCGGCGGCGACCTTGGGCGCGCTGGCCGCGACGGTCAGGCCCGCGCCCACCGCGGCGACCGGGCTGAGCCCGCCCCACTCGGCCTCGATCATGCGCAGGGTGGCCTTGTCGGCCCGCCGGGGCGAGCGCCCGCGCATCGCCTCGCGGAAGGCCTGGACCTCGGGGGCGTAGCGGACCAGCGGGCCCTCGCCCACGCTGCGCGGGCCGCGGCGGGCCTCGGGGTGGGCCGCGTCGGCGGTGGCGGCGGCGCTGGCGAGCTCGGCGCGGCGCACGACCTTCAGCTCGCGGCGCGGCGCGTCGAGGGGCCCCGAGACCTGCAGCGTGACCGTGGACCCGTCGGGCCCGCGCAGGGCGTCGGCGCGCGCGCGCACGCCCTCAGGGAGCTCGGCCCCGTCGATCTTCTCGATGAACATGCCGACCGCGACGCCGGCAGCGGCCGCGCCGAGCCCCGGCTCGACCTGCGTGACGAGGAGGCCCTCGGGCGCGCCCACAAAGCGGAGACCGACCCGCGCCGCCTCGACCGCCGGCGGCGCCTCGGGCCGCCCCGCGGCGCTCACCCCCTCTGTCCCGAGCGCGAGGGCGAGCATCAGCATGAGCACCCCCGTCGAGGCGCGCGACCATCCACCCTCAGGCGCGCCGGTGCGCGGCCGTCCCCCTCGCCGTGTCCACCCCTCCATGCTACCCCCCAGCCCCGCGCGGACGGGCGCCCGCGGGCGCGGGCCCTCCGCTCCAGTGTCCCCTAAGCGGGGGCGCGCGCCAGGGCCCCCGCGCGACTTGAGGGATGGAGGCGAGATGGTGCTGCTCCTGTTGATGACCGGCTGCGGCCCCAAGATTGGCCTGCAGTACGCCCAAGCCAAGGCCGAGGCCCTGGCCGCCCCGCCGCCGGTCGCCGCCGACTGGCGGCCCGACCTGCGGCTGCAGATCACCGAGCCGCCGATCGAGCGCGCGGTGCACGCGGCGCTGGACGTCGGCCTCAGCGAGCTCGACGGCAAGCTGCAGACCGAGGCGATGGGCGGCGCCCTCAAGCTCCAGCCCAGCGCGCGGGTCAAGGCCATCGACCTGCGGGTCGAGGCCGACTGCGGCGGCTGCATGTCGGCCCGCGCCGACCTGAGCGGCACCCTCGGCTGGAGCCTCGGCCCGCTCAAGGGCGAGCTGCCCTTCTCGGCGGGCCTCGGCGGCAAGCCGAAGTTCAGCCTCGACCAGAAGCCCGACGGCTGGGGCATCACGATGAAGCTGGCCGCGATCGACCGGGTGGCGGTCCAGGTCGGCAGCCTGCGCGAGCTCGACGTGGGGCCGCTGCTGTCGGGCTGGATCAGCAAGGCGATCAACAAGGCGCCGCCGGTCCACCTCGGCGACGTGGGCGCCGACCTCCTCCCCCTGCGGGCGATGCGGATTGACGGCCGGCCGGGCATTTTGGAGCTGCAAGCCCTGACCGACGTGCCCCAGCCGGGCAGCGTCGGGCCCGGCGACGGCCCGCCCAACGGCGCGGACTGGTCGGTGCGGATCGCGCAGCAGACGGTGCTCTCGCTCGCCCGCCGCGAGGCGTTCAAGGCCGGCCCCCAGGCGCTCGACCTCGCGGTCGACCCGCGCGACCTGCGGATCAAGGGGGGCGACTTCGAGCTCGACATGCGCCTCTGGAGCCTGGGCGGCTTTGGCTGGTGGCGCGACTACACCGTCAAGGGCGAGATCCTCATGCGGGGCGAGGACATGGTGCTGCGCGGCACCGACGCCGCCGAGGGCGAGCACTCGCCGGGCGCCGGCCTGGCCAACCCGCTGGTGGCGCTGGCCGACGGCCCCCTGCTCAAGCTGCTGACCCGGGCCATCGACGAGACCCTGCCCACCGCCAACAAGACCGAGGCCGCGGGCTTTGTGCTCGACGCCGGCGCCACCTCGGCCTGGGGCGAGGACAAGGCGCTGCTGGTCAACGGCCGCTTCGACATGAGCCGCGTGGGCGGCAAGGGCCGCTGACCGTCGGTGAGGGAGATGCGGTGGCCGGTCCCCCCTGGGGCCCGGACCCTCCGCGCGGGCCGCGGTCTGTGGTAGCGTCGCGCCATGAGCCAGAAGACGCAGAACCCCGCCGACTCCGCCCGATCCACCGTGATGGTTGAGCCGACCCGCAGCGGCGACGCCGTGCGGGTCACGCAGCCCGCCATCGCCGTCAGCGCGCTCCGGCCCGACGCGCTCGCCGACGTCCGCCGCTTCGGGGCGACGCTGGTCGACGAGCTCGAGCGCTGCGTCGCGGTGGTCGACGCCGACGCCGAGGCCGCGCTCTGGCGCGCCCGCCGGGCGGTCGAGGCCATCGTCTGCGTGCTGATCTGCGCCCACCAGAACCGGGCGCACAAGAACGATGGCGAGGGCGAGAAGCTCCACGGCCAGATCGTCGAGCTGCGCAAGAACGACCACATCACCGAGGCGGTGGACAAGAAGCTCCAGACCGTGCGCAGCGCGGCCAACGTCGGCACGCACGTGCGCCGGGACGGCGCCGAGGCCGCCGCCGATCTGGTGGGCGACGTGCGCAAGCCCCTCGCCGATCTGGTGCGCTGGCTGTTCACCGAGAGCGCGGCCCGCGACCTGCTCCAGCAGCACGGCCGGGCGCTCGAGCTGTCTGGCGCGCTCAGCGGCGAGCGCGCCCACCAGGCCCGGGTGCAGACCGAGCTCGAGGCGGTCCGCCACGCCCACCGGGCTGAGCTCGCGCAGCTCCGCGCCGAGCACGCACACGCGCTGCAGGCGCTCCGCGAAGAGAACGCCGCCCTGGTGGTCCGTGAGCGCGACCTCCACACGGCGATCGCCGGCGCCGAGAGCCGCGTCCAGGCCGCAGACAAAGAGCGCAAAGCCGCCGAGGCGCTGGCCAAGCAGCGGACCATCGAGGTCGAGGCCGCCAAGAAGAAGCTGGCCGAGGCGCTGCAGCGGGTCGAGAACCCCGGGTTTTTCGCCACGCTGAGCCGGACGGTGCGCTTTCTGGCGGTCGCCGGGC
>JBJONS010000007.1:0-6814 GCA_046051725.1 Pseudomonadota bacterium
CGCGTGAGAAAGCGGCGCTTCCTGTCATCGATTCGGAGGAAGTGGCTGAGCGAGAGCGTATTGTTCAGGGCCAGAAACTCAGCCACTAAAGCTTTGGACTTAGTCACACGGTCGGAGTGACGGGATGGTGCACCCGAATTTTCCATTCCGCACCAACGAGTAGGTTGAGCTGAGTGAAGTTGAGGACAGCTTGGTGGCAGCCCCGGACCCAGCGAGCGTAACTCCTAGGCTGACGAACACGTGCCGCAGGATCAACAGCACAAAGATAATTCACAGGGTGCACCATCCCCAGGGGGAGTTTATTACGGCGACGGCCTAGCTGCAAGTTCGAAGGTCGCCCTGGTGGAGTAAATTGTGCTGCCTTATCCGCTGGGGCTGCTTGTGGTCGGGGTGAGTTTCTCCCGCTCTTATGGAGAGCCTGGTCCTATACTGCCTACCTCGGGAGGGCGGAGTGATGTATGTGCATGAGGCGGATGGAGGCCAACGGGGCGGCAGATGACTCGCCTCGGACAACCCAAGATTGTCGCGCATCCGCTCTCGCCGCCACTGTAGACCCCTAGCCCGAAGCGCGTTGCGGCCACTGGATGTTTTAGACATCCGCGATGTATGCGAAGGTATCGGTCGGCGCTTGGTTCAACTCGTGGTTCAGTAGCGCCCTCCCGTTTTGTGGATCGACCACGCGCCCACCCACCCACCCCACCCTCACCCCAACTCCCCCTCCAGCCGCGCGATCCGCTGCTTCCACCCCGCGACCGCCGCCTTTACCCGCGCCACCTGCGCTTCCGTCCGCTTCTCCGCCGGCACCTGGGCCCAGGCCCCGATCAGCCCATCCAGCTCCTCGGACGTGCGCTCAAAGCGCGTCACCACCCGCCCCGGCTGCGGCCGCCGCAGCGGTGGCGCCTCACCCCCGCGCGGCTCGTCGCCCGGCATCACCCCGGTCTTGAGCGCGCGGACCAGCTCGTGCAGGGCCAGCCCCGACAGCCCGTGGTCGACCACCATCTGGGCCAGGAGGGCGCGCCGCTCGCGGTCTTCGACCTGCGCCAGCAGGTTGAGGTGGTTCAAGACCAGCCCGTCGAGCACGCAGGGCGGGAGCTCGCGCGCGACGAACCAGGCCCGCACGCACTGGCGCAGGGTGGCCTCGCTGAGCCCGAGGTCGGCCAGGGCCTCGCGCCGGTCGGCGGCGAAGCGCCGGAGCGAGCCCTCTTTGTTCCACGCGTGGTCGCGAAAGGCCGCGGGCTCGCCGGCGAAGAGCGCGGCCGCCACCGCCCGGCCCACCTCGATGCGAAAGGACAGCAGGTGCTTGCGCGAGAGCTGCGTGAGGACCCCGAGCAGGGTGTCAAAGTCATCCGCGGGACACCGTAGATCCAAGGGGTTGGAGGGCCAGGTGGGTGCGAGGATCGCGGTGTCCATCGGGGGGCTCCGTGTGCGGCGGGGCGGGCTCGAGTGTGCACATCTGATCACACTCGGGCGCGCCTGGGGTGATCCCGGCGCCAAATGGGGCTGAAACGCCCTTGTTTGATGGGGTTACAGTGATCGACTGGGCGCCTGTTCGGCCCCCTGCGGGGTTCGCGGCCCGATCCGCGCGGGCCGCGGTCCCGCGCGGGGCCGCTCCGCGGGGCTGCGCCCCGCCCCGCTGCGCGGGCCCTCCGGTCGCCGGGCGCGGGCGGGCGCGTGGGTGCGGAGCGGAGCGCCCGCGCCAGGCGCTACGCGGTCGCCCGGGCCCGCTGAAGGATGAGCCCCGGGTGCCGCGCCGCGTCGCACAACAGCGCGATGGCGGGCGCATCGGGTTCGCAGAGGCCCTGCTCCCAGCGCTGCACGGTGTCGACGCTGGCCCCCGTCGCGTGGGCAAGCTGCTCCACCGTGAGCCCGAGGAAGGCACGCAGGGCTGGCAGGTCGGTCGCGGCCTGGAGCTGCCCCGCGATCAGCCGACGCCGAAGGCGCGCGGGCATGGCGCGCCGCAGTTGGGCGGCGGAGAGCGCGGGGATGTCGGTCATGCGGGGTGGCCCTCGGTGGCGTGTGGCCCGAGCGGAGCGGAAGCGCGCCTTCGCCGACCGCCTCGCGCGCGCCAGGGCGACCAGAGGGCGGGCCGCAGGCCCGGTCTCGCAGAGACCAAGCGGCGCAGCCGCGCGCCCGGCGGGGGCCCGCCGACGGCGCCCGCAAGGCGGCGGCGGGGCGCCCAGGATCGCGTTGGGGACGTTGTGTTGGATCGTTGCGTTGGGCTTAGGGCTTGGCCTTGGGCCGCCAGCTCGGGTCGTTGCGGGGGTTCCAGAGCTTGCCCTTGTCGCCCTGGATTTTTGGGGCCGGCTGCACCCCGGCGCCGCCCTTGGCCTTGTCGAAGAGGCCCTCGGAGTCGCGCACCCCGTTGGCCCACCAGGTCTGGCGGACCGCGTGCACGCCCACCGCCTGCAGGTTGTGGGCGTCGGCCCCGCCGTAGGGCCCGGCGTAGTCCATATAGAGCACGTCGGCGTCTTTGTCGCGGTTTTGGCCGCTGAGGCCGAGCGTGCCGCCGCCCGGCAGCGGCTTGTGGGTGAGCTCGTCGTTGCGGTCGGCCCAGGCCACGTAGCGCGGCCCCTTGGGCAGGTCGGCGGCGACGTTGCCGTGCAGCTCGACGAAGAGGTGCTTGCGCAGCAGGGCGTCGACCTCTTGGGTGGCCGCGGCGGCCCCCTTGCCCGCCCGCGCGGTGATCATCTGCTGGCGCACGATGGCGATGGCCTTGCTGCCGGCGATGGTCGAGTCGCTGTAGAGGATGGCGTGCACGTCTTGGGGCTCGGCCCCGGTGAGGGCCGCCTTGAGCAGGCGCACCATGTTGTCGATGAGCGGCGTGGTGCGGCCGGTGTTGCGCGTGGCCATGGCCATGGCGTAGTCGAGGTTCTCTGAGCCGGGCACCGCGGGGTCGGTGTTGGTGCCGTTGTGCAGGTGCACCATCGGCTGGTTGAGCTTGTCGGCGTAGTAGGCGGTGCGCTGCGCGGCGATGGGCTCGGGCGTGTTGAGCCCCGGCGAGAAGAAGCGCAGGGTGCCGTCGGGCGCGGCGGGCTTGCTCGGCTGAAAGGCGTAGCGGGCCATCAGCCAGTCGCCGAAGCGCTGGCCGTTGGCCTTGGCCTCGGCCATCGCGCGGTCGAGGGGCACGGCGCCCCTGCCCTGCGGATCGGTCAGGGTGCCCTCGCGGCGCATGTCGGCGCTGCCCTTGCCCCGAAGGCTGTTGGCCACGTGGCCCCCGAGGCGGGCCGCCCCGCCCACGGCCTGCTGCGCGCCGCGCAGGCGGTCTTGCATCGAGGCGTTCGACCCGCCGGCCGGGGCGCGGGCGCCGGTCTGCGCGGGGTCGGTCTGGACCCCGCTGGTCTGGGGCGCGGGGCTGCGGGTCTGGGCGGGCATGGGGGCTCCGTTGTCGGCTCCATTGCGCAGCAAGCGGCGGAGACGGTCGATTGCAGTCCGGTGTCACCGCCGCTGCGCGGCCCACTCTAGGGGAGCGCCCGGGGGCGTCGCGGGGCGCCGCCTGCGCTGCGCGGCCTCGCACGGGGTTCCGGGGCCCCCGCTCGGCCGCCGCTCCGCGCCGGGCTACTCGGGCGCTCCACGGCCACGAGAGAGGAGCGCGCCCGTGACCGAGCCGAGCCGACCCCCGCCCGCCCGCCTGCTCTCGGGCGCTGTGCCCCGCGCCCTGCGCGAGCAGACCGTGCCTATGCTGGTCGGCATGGTCGCGATGATCATGGTCAACCTCGTCGACACCTGGTGGGTCTCGCGGCTCGGCACCCAGGCCCTCGCCGCGATGACCTTCGCCTTCCCGGTCGAGGCGCTGGTGATGAACCTCGCGCTGGGGCTGATGGTCGGCACCTCGGTCGCGGTCTCGCGCGCGGTGGGCGCCGGCCGGCCCGAAGAGGCGCGGCTGCTCACCACCCACGCCGCCCTGCTCGCCGCGGGGGTGGTCGCCGTGGTCTCGGGGCTGGGGCTCGTCTTTCAGCGCGGCTTGTTCCGCGCGATGGGTGCCGGGGGGCCGCTGCTCGACGACGTGGTGGCCTACATGACCCCCTGGTTCGTGGGCGTGGCCTTCCTCGTCGTGCCGATGATCGCCAACGGCGCCCTGCGCGCGATGGGCGACGCCCGCACCCCGATGCGCATCATGATCGCCGCCGCCGTCATCAACGCCGTGCTCGACCCGCTCTTTATCTTCGGGTTCGGGCCGGTGCCGGCGATGGGCCTGCAGGGCGCCTCGGTCGCCACGGTCATCGCCCGCTTCGTCACCATGGTCACCGTCTTCATCGTGCTGGCCCGGCGCACCCCGCTGCTGGGGCTGCAGGGCACCACCCTCGGCACCCTGCGCGCCTCGTGGTGGGCGGTCGGCCGGGTGGCCGGCCCCGCCGCGGTGACCAACGCGGTCGGGCCCTTCGCGGTCGGCCTGCTGACGGCCCTGCTCAGCCGCCACGGACCCGAGGCGCTGGCGGCCTGGGGCATCGGCGCGCGCGTCGACGCGGTGCTGCTGCTGGCCCCCAACGCGCTGTCGGGCGCGCTCAGCCCCTTCGTCGGCCAGAACTGGGGCGCCCACCTGCGGGCCCGCGTGTCTGAGGGCCTGCGCCGCTCGCTTGAGTTCGCCGTGGGCTGGGGGGCCTTGGCCGCCGTGGCTCTGATGCTGTTCGCTCCGCAGGTGGCGGGCCTGTTCAGCGACGACCCGGCGGTCATCGCCGCCTTGGTGCTCTACCTGCGCGTGGTGCCGGTGGGCTACGCCTTCGTCGGCGCCGCGGCGATGTGCTCGGCCACCTTCAACGCGGTCGACCGGGCCACGCGGTCGACGGCGGTCGCCGTGCTGCGCAGCCTCGGCTTCGCGCTGCCCTTGGCCTGGGTCGGCGACCAGCTCGGCGGCCTGCAGGGCCTGCTGCTCGGCACCGTGCTCGCGTCGGTCGTCGCCGCCCTGCTCGGCGTGCAGTGGATGCGCGCCTACCTCTGGCCGCTGGGCGAGCGCCCGGCCGGGGCGGGCGCCGCGCTGGGCGCCGACGCGCTGCGCCGCTGGCTCGAGAGAGCGCCGGGCTGGGCCCACCTCGCGCCCGCCGCGCCGGGCCTGCTCGCGCTCGAGGGCGTGGGTGCCTACGCCGCCCGTCCCGGCCGGCTCAGCCTGCACATCGGCGCCCGCGAGCTCGTGCACCTCGACGCCGCGGGCCAGATGAGCCTGCCGCTGCCGCTTGAGATCGGCGAGAACCTCGTGCGGCTGGGTATCCTCGCGCGGCACCCCGACCACGACGTCGACGGCTGGTACGCGCACCGCTCCTCACCGGGCGCCGGGCCCGAGACCGCCGTGTGGATCGTCAACCTCGCGCACCTGCTCTACGCGCTCTCGCAGCGGGGCAGCGCCGACCCGCTCACCCAGCGCGAGCTCGAGGCCTTCACCCAGACCCCCCAGTGCGTGGCCGCGATGAAGGCGGCCGCGGCGCGGTGGGACGCCCTGCCTGTCGCCGCCTGACGGAGCCCCATGTCGCCCGCCCGCCTCTTGCTGTGCCTGCTCTGCGCCGTCTTCGCGCTCCGTCCGCTGCAGGCCGCCGCCCAGGCCCGGCCCGACCACCCCTTCCGCGCCGATCTGTCGGCCAGCGGCGGGTGGGTCTCGGGCAACGTGGGGCAGGCCCAGGCCACCGCCGCCGCGCACCTCTCGCACTCTGCGGAGCGCCTGGGCTACGACCTGCTCGGCTCGACCTTCCGCCTCTGGATTCGGCCCACGCCCGAGGCGCCGCTGATCCAGGTGGGAGACACCCTCGCGGTCTCGGCGCTGCCGTTTTGGTACTTCGGGGAGCGTCCATACCTGCTCGGGGTCGCGCGCTACGAGCACAGCCAGCTGCGCGGGGTGGGCGCCCGGGTGAACGCCGGGGCCTCGGTGGGGGTGGCGCCGGTGCGGCGCGAGGACCGCCTGCTGCGCGTCTCGCTGGGGGCGCAGGTCGAGCACACCCAGTTCGACGGCGCCGATCTCGACCCCGCCTGGGTCGAGGACGGGGCCTCGCGCACCGTGCCGCGGGCGGCGGTGCAGTCGAACGGCTGGCTGCGGCTGCCGGGCAAGCGGGTGAGCGCCCGCTACGTCGGCGGGCTGTGGGTCCACCCGGCGCTGCCGCGCGACCTGCGCGCCTACCTCGACGCCTCGACCGATCTGACGCTGATCGGGTCCATCTCGCTGCGGGCCTCGGTCAACGTGCTGCACGACCGCGTGGCGCCCGTCGGCGTGCAGCCCACCGACCTGCGGGCCAACCTGGGCCTCGCGTGGAAGACGCCAGCGCCGACGGGGCCCTGAGCGGGCGCTGCGGCGGGGCGGCAGGGCGCTCAGGATGGCGTGAGGGAAGGTGTTCTGTATGTGGTGGCTCAGGCCTCAGCGCTCATGGGCTGCAGCGACCCGCAGCCCTGATGCAGGAGCCGGAGCAGGCCAGAGTACGGTGCATCGCGGCGGCGCTGGTGCGCCCTGTGGTCGGTGGCCCCGTGGCTCGAAGAAGCCTGCCACGGCTTGGCGCCCGCTATTCCTTCGGCCGAAACTTGAGCTTGCGGATCAGGTTCGAGAGCCCGACGTAGGCGAACAACACGCCGAGGCCAGCCATGGCAAGAATGAACAGCTTCACCGGACCGCTGGCTTGGGCGTACATCTCGGGCAGCGTCTGCATGTCCGTTCCTGCGTTGTGCTGTGGTGTCGCCCGCGGACCCAGCCCGCGCGTTCAGCGGGCTCGTCGTGTCCTTGGCCACTATCGGGGTATCTCAGAGGGGCTCCGCGCGGCGGCGGGGCGCCGCATGGGTGAGGAAGACTCCGCACCCGCTGGGCGAGGATCCACCGCGCCGTCGAGGCCAAACGGCTGCCGGG
>JBJONS010000008.1:0-3298 GCA_046051725.1 Pseudomonadota bacterium
GACCAGCGCCCCGTCCTGCAGCTCGACCACCCGGTCGGCGAGGTCAAGGATGCGCGGGTCGTGGGTGACCATGACCGTGGTGGTCCCCCGGGCCTGGCCCAGGTCGCGCAGCAGCTGCACCACGGTGTGGCTGCTCTCTTTGTCCAGCGCCGCGGTGGGCTCGTCGGCGAACACGATCTCGGGGTTGGCCACCAGCGCCCGGGCCACGGCCACGCGCTGCTTTTGGCCGCCCGAGAGCTTGGCCGGCAGGTAGTCGACCCGGTCGGCCAGGCCCACCAAGGCCAGCGCGTGCTCGACCGCGCGCTGGTGGCGGGCGGGGTCGCCGCGGCCGTGCACCTGCAGCGCCATCAGCACGTTCTCGCGGGCGGTGAGGCTGTCGTGCAGGTTGTGGGCCTGAAAGATGAAGCCCACCCGGCGGCGCAGGGCCTCGAGGGCGAGGGGGCTGGCGCCGTTCAGCTCAGCCCCGAGCAGGCGCACGCTGCCGGTCTGCACCGCGCGCAGGCAGCCCATGAGGCTGATCAGGGTGGTTTTTCCCGAGCCCGAGGGCCCCATCAGCACGGTGAGCGCGCCGCGGGCGATGGTGAGGTCGACGCCGAACAGCACCTGCTTGCGGGCCTCGCCGGCGCCAAAGGCGTGGTCGAGGCCGGTGACGACGATGGGGTCGATCAAAAGAGGTCCGCGGGGTCGGCGGCGTCGACGCGGCGCAGGGCCAGGATGCCCGAGAGGCTGCAGGCGACCAGGGTGCCGACGAAGACGGCCACGGCGCGCTCGGCGGTCATGAACAGCGGCAGGTTCGCTTGGCGCATCAGCGCGTCGTAGAACAGCTGCGTGAGCAGGATGCCGGGGATGAAGCCGAGCACGCCGAGCACCACCGCCTCCTCCATCACGATGCCGGCGAAGAAGCGCCGCGGGTAGCCCATGGCCTTAAACGTCGCGTACTCGCTGAGGTGGTCGGCGACGTCGGTGGCCAGCACCTGGTAGGCGACGACGATGCCGACGGTGATGCCGATCATCACGCCAAAGCCGAAGATGATGCCCATGGGCCGGTCGCGCAGCTGCACGTCGGCGGCGATGGCCATGGCCTGCGCCATCGGCCGCACCGTCGCGGCGTCTTCGCCGAGCAGCGCGCTCACCTCGGCGGCCACCCGGGCGGGGTCGGCGCCGGGCTTCAGCCGCAGCAGCAGGTGGTTGGGGGCCCCCGCCACCCGGCCCGGCAGCAGGCGCAAAAAGGTCTGCTCGCTCACCAGCAGGCCGCCGTCGCCGGTGAAGTCGCCGCCGAGGGTGAAGGCGCCCACCGCCTGCAGCTGGCGGCCCTGCAGCTCGAAGGGCACCGGCGCCTCGGGCGAGGCCCCCTCAAAACGGCCCATGTCGAGCGAGCGCGTGCGGCGGTCGGTGAGCGCCGCGTCGAGCATCGACAGGGGCGCGAGCGCCGCCTCGAGATCGGCGCGAAAAACGCCGCGGTGGTCGGGCGCCACGGCGTAGACAGCGAGGGCCACGGTGTCGCCCGCCTCGGTCAGCCAGCTCGCCCGCCCGACGTGCAGCGGCGCGCCCGCGGTGATCTCGGGGTGGCCCAAGGCCTGGTAGAGCCGGCTGCGGGGCAGGCGCGAGCCGTCTCCGAGGCCGTCCGAGTCGGTGGCCGAGACCACCAACAGATCCGGATCAAACAGCCGATAGGACCGAACGACCGTCTCTTTCAGCGAGCCCGACAGGCCGAGCTGCACGAAGACGAGCACGATGGCGAAGGCCACGCCCGCGGTGGCCGCCGCGAGCCGGCCGGGGTTGTGCCGCAGCTGCAGCCAGCCGATGGGCAGGCGGCCCAAGATGCGCGTGAGCAGGGCGATCACGGCGAGGCCCCAGCGTCGATGTGGGCGATGATCTCTAAGCCCACGTAGCGGGCCGCCTCGGCGGTCGAGGCCGCGTCCACGTCCACCCAGGCCTTCACGACGCGGGCGTCGGTCTGCGCGGCCGGCTCGGCCCCGGTCAGCGACTGCCGGCCGATCTCGAGCCCGATCCGGCGCACCGCGCCCCGCAGCGGCGCGCCGAGCACCGGCGACTCGATGCGCACGGGCTGGCCCACCGCGAGGCGCGGCACGGCGTCTTGGTAGACCTCGATCTCGGCCTCCATGCGCGAGAGGTCAGCCAGCGAGATCAACGTGCTCGAGGGTGCTCTCTCGCCCGGCTGCACGTGCACCTGCAGCACGGTGCCGGTCGAGGGCGCCCGCACGGTGGCGGTGCTCAGCTCGGCCTCGGCGCGGGCGAGCTCGGTGCGCCGGGCCTCGACGGTGCGCTCGGCGAGCGTGATGTCGGCGTCGGTGGCGAAGCGGCGGGCGGCGGCCTCGGCCCGGCGCAGCTCGGCCTGGGCTTGTTCGGCCTGGGCCTCGGCGGCCTCGAGCTCGGCGTCCGAGACGCCGGCGCTGGCGTGCAGCGCGGCCTGCCGCGCCCGTTCGCGCTCGGCTTGCGCGGAGGCGGCGCGGGCAGCGTCCGCGGCGGCCCGCCCCTCGGCGCGCCCCACCGCCACGTCGCGCTTCGCCTGCACCAGGGACGCCTCGGCCACCTCGACCGCCTGGCGGGCGGCGTCGCGGGCGGCCGAGAGCTGCGGGTAGGTGTCGAGCACCACCAGCGGGGCATCGAAGGCCACCACGTCGCCTTCATGCACCAACACGTCAATCACGCGCGGTGCGCCGGCCGAGGTGGGGGCGGCAACCTCGATGACGCTGCCCAGCGGCTGCAGGCGGCCGAGCGCGACGATGTCGCCGACGGGCGCGGGCGCGACCTCGGGGGCGGCGGGCGCGACGGCGATGGGCGCGCCCAGGGCGCCGCCGCCGGGCTCGAGCCCCGTGAGCCCGAAGAAGGCCCGCACGAAGGGCCCCTGAACGTACATGCCGCCCACGGCGCCGATCATGAGCAGCAGGCCCCCCACCGCGAGGCGCAGCCCCAGCGGGAGCGGGCCCTTGGCCTTGGGGGCCGGGGCCTCGGCCTTCAGGCCAGGGTCGGCCAGCGGCAGCGGCGGGTGCTGTGGGTCCATCGCTCCTCGGGGGCGGCAGGCGGGGGTGTGCACCGCGCGCCCTATGCGCCTGCGCCCCCGCGGGGCCCGAGTCTGAGGGCATTTTCGCCGATCTCCTGCGCTGGCGCAGGCCTGAAGGGGCCCATCTGGGCGCCCCGCCCGCCGGCGGCGGTCGGCGGCCCCCCTGCGCGCTCGGCCCGGGGGGCCTCGGTCGGCCGCGGCGCGGCCGACGCCGGCTGCGCCGGCCGCTGCGGTCGGCCTGGCGCGCGCGAAGCGGCGTCAGGGCGTCACCTT
>JBJONS010000009.1:0-3010 GCA_046051725.1 Pseudomonadota bacterium
CAGGCGCTGAGCTTGGCGACCTCTTGGCGCAGGCGCAGCAGCTCGGTCCCGGTGAGCGCCACCAGCAGCTCGGCCGCGGCGGGGCTGATCACGCAGCCCTGGCGCCGCGCCTCTTCGGCCACGAAGCGCAGCGGGTTGGCGTCCTGCGCCTCGAACTTGCGCACCTCGCCGATCTTCTTGACCTGGTTGGACAGCACCCGGCCGCGATCCTTGCCCCCGGCCGGCGGCGGCAGCTTGAGGCCGGTGAGCAGCAGCGTCGTGCTCGGGTTGGGGTGCTCGGCGTAGTGGATGAGCGCCTCGATGAGATCAGCGTCCGCGCGCTCGAGATCGCGGATGACGACCACGCGCCGACGGCTGAGCATCGCCTGGGTGCGGGCGAGGCCGATGAGCTCGCCGGGCTGGCCCTCGCCCGCCGAGCCGGCGGTGAAGTTGAAGCTGGTCGGCGGACCGCCGAGGGCCTCGCGGGCGAGGCGGTCTTCGGCTTCGCGCACGAGGAGCTGCTCCTCGCCGATGAGGATGTGGATCGGGACCTCAGCCGCCATGGGACCTCCGCGCGCCGGACCGCCCTATCCCGCGCGCGCCCCTCGCCGCCGACCGGTCGCAGACCGGGGCCACAACCCGACGTTCAGCGCGCTGTTTTGGAGCGCAGGCCGCGCCTCGTCCCCCGCGCCCACGCCCGCGCATTGACAGACCGGCCCGCCCTCGCGACACTCCCCCTCCGCCCAGCCCGGGGCGCCCTGCTGGCGCCGCTGAAGCGTGGGCATGGCGGCCCGCCACCGCGCCGCCCGACCCGCCCGCCCCTCGTCTGCCCGGGTCCTCGCCTCGCCCCGGTCCCTGCCCCCCGGACCCCGCCCAGGTGGCTCGCGCCCCTGGCTCCAAAGGGAAGCTCATGGCCCCCCTCGCCGCCCTGCTCCTGCTGCCCCAGATCGCCTTCGCGGCGCCCATCGACATCCCGACCGAGCCGCTCCGGCAGGCCGCCCCCGGGGACGCGGTCGCGACCGGCGCCGGCAGCGCCAAAGAGCGCCCGCCGATGGAGCTCAACGTCCGGGCCCGCTACCTCACCGTGCCCAACGCGATCATGGACGCGTGGTACTTCGACGCCGGCGACGAGGGCGCGAACCCTTTTGAGCGCCCCCGGCTGCGGATGTACACCTTCGGCGTCGAGTACGTGCTCAAGCCGCGCCCGATGAACTGGGTGTTCTACTACGAGTACGTCGGGAACGGCATCAAAGAGGGCTACTGGGACGACCGCGAGTCCCCGGCCGACCACGACGACGGCGACTGGCTCAAGCCCAGCAACTTCGGCCTGCACGTCCTCGGCTTCAACTACGCCCACGAGATCCCGATCAGCGACGAGAGCCGCGATGTGTGGGTCAGCATGCTGTTCGGCGCCGGCCTCGGCCTCGGCATCATGTCGGGCGAGCTGACCGTCTGGCACCCCGGCGGCAACTCAGCGATCACGAACAACTGCCTGCGCGACGCCCCGGCCTTCGAGCGCAAAGACACCTGCGAGCCCGACGGCGAGATCAACCTGCCCGGCGTGCTCCCCATCCTCGACCTGACCATGAGCACCCGGATCAACTTCGCCGAGCGGGCGAACGCCCGGCTCGACCTGGGCCTGCACAACACCTTCTACGTGGGAACGGCGGTCGGCACGGTGTTCTAAGCCGCCCCGCTCGCCCGCCGCCCCCGTTGCGGCGCGGCGCGGACTGGCGCGCGGCGGCCCTTTTGGATACCCGCCGCAATGAACGCCAAGGACCCCGTCCGCGCGATCTCGATCTCCTCTCTCTCGACGCCAACCGTTCGCGTCTGCCTGGAGTTGCCTTGATCCTCGTCACCGTCCGTGAGAACGAGCCCTTTGAGAAGGCCCTGCGCCGCTTCCGCCGCAAGGTCGAGCGCGAGGGCATCCGCAAGGACATCAAGAAGAACAGCTTCTACCTGAAGCCGGGCGAGAAGAAGCGGCTCAAGCAGCGGCTGGCCGAGAAGCGGCGGCGGAAGGCCATGCGCCGGGCGCTCAAGAAGCCCCGGTAGATCCCGACCGCAGCCCCGCTGCGAGAGGTGGAGCCCGCCCCCAAAGGCGGGCTCTTCGTCGTCTGGAGCCCGCCCCCAACGGCGGGCTCTTCAGCGTCCGGAGCCCGCCCCCAACGGCGGGCTCTTCACGGCTGGAGCCCGCACCCAGAGGCGCCCGCGGCGACGGGCCGCCCCCGGCCGCCTCACCAGGCCAGGCTGACCCCGAGCTCGGCGAGGCCCAGGCTCGACCGCGTGGAGATCGGCTCGCCGGCGTCGTAGGTGCCGCGGCGCCACTGGTGGGCGTAGCCGACGCGGCCGCAGAGGGGGCCGCGCAGCCGCAGCTCGGCGGCGGCGCTGGCCGCGGCCCGCACCGGGTAGGGGCCCAGGCTCTCGGCGAGCTGCAGATCGACGAACAGCCGGTCGCTCTCGATGAGGAGGCCCCCCATCGCCCGCAGGCCGTAGACCGGCACCGTGGTCCAGGTCGGCGCGCTGTTCTCCCAGAGCACGACCGCCCCGGTGGTGCGCTCGCCCGCCGCGCCGAACTGCGCGAAGATCTGCTCAGACAGGGCGATCCGGTAGCGCAAGCCCAGCCGGCCGCTGAGGTCCTCGGCGGCCTCATGCTCGGCCACGGCGGTGGCCTCGCCGCCGCCGGCGCTGGGGAAGCGGTAGCTGCCGGTCCAGCCGGCCCGCAGCGCGCGCAGCTCGAGCTCGACCAGCAGCCGGCCGCCGGTGGGGGCGACCAGCGCGCCGAGGCCGAGCCCGCCGACGCCGAGCCCAGACCCGTCGGCGAGCCCGCCCGCCTGCAGCGCGACCTCTTCAGGCCCGACGCGAAAGCCGTCCTGGACGCTGCTGTAGGCGCCGGTCCCGGCCACGCCGACGAGGTGGACCCGCGCAGAGGGGGCCCCCGCCGCCGCCGGACGCGGGGTGGCCACAGGCGCGGACCCGGGAGGCGCAGCGGCGGGCGGCGCGGCGGCGACCACCGGGGACGCGGCCGCCGCGG
>JBJONS010000010.1:0-4449 GCA_046051725.1 Pseudomonadota bacterium
AGTAGGTGCAGTTGTTCCACGAGCAGCCGATCGTCGCCTGGAGGATCAGCGCGTCTGCTTCAGAGGGCGGGCGGTAGAGGGAGCCGACGTAGCGCATGGGGACGGGGGAGCTGGAGGGGAGAGGCGGTCCGCAGACCCAGCCCCGCCCTATCCCGCGCGGCGCAGCGCGGCCGCGTGCCCATCCGCCTGGACCCGCGCCGCCGGCGCCGCCACCGCGGCGAGGCAGTCGGCGAGCACGCGCTCTGGAGGCTGCCCCGCGTCAATCTCGACGAAGCGCCCCGCCGCGGGGTGCGCCCGCAGGGCGAGGTAGGCGGCCTCGAGCGCGTCGTGGGCCAGCAGGGTCCGGGCGTCCTCGTCGGTCAGGCCGCGGGCGGCGAGGCGGGCCCGGCGGGCGTGCAGGGGGAGCCGCAAGAACAGCGTGCAGGAGGGCGCCGCCACGAGCGGGGCCATCGCGCGCAGCGCGGGCTGGGCCTCGACGGGGGCGTGCACCCAGGTCGAGAGCCAGTACCGGTCCATCACCACGTCCTGACCGGTCGTGAGGTCGGCCGCCGCGCGGGCCGCTGCCGCGATCACCGTGGTGCCATAGCAGAGGCTGCGCGCGACCCGGGACGCTGAGAGCTCGTCCTCGAGCGCCGCGCGCACGCCGCGCAGGGCCGGCCCCGGGGTGCTGTCGGCCCGGGCGGGCAGGGCCGCGCACAGCGACCGCACGAGGGTGCTTTCGCCCACCCCGTCGAGGCCCTCGATGACGATGAGGCGGCCGGGCGTGCGCTCAGCGGGCATGGGCGGCCTCGGGGGCGGGCAGGCGGAGGGGGGCCTCGTCGGCGCCGGGCGGGGTCGGGCCGACCTCGATGACCAGGACCTTGCGCTGGTGGCCGTTGTGGGCGAAGGGGCGCTCTTCGCCAGGCTCGGCGCCGAGCAGGGCCCGGCCGAGCGGCGCGTCGTACGAGACCCGCCGCTGCTCGGGGTCGCCGTCGCCAAAACCGGCCAGCCAGACCTCGCGCTCGACCTCGAGCTCGTCGGCGTAGCACCAGCGCACCGCCGCGCCGACATAGGCGCGCGAGGGGGCCTCGTCCCACAGCGGGGCCGTCTCGGCGCTGTCGCGCAGGCGCTCGAGCTCGCGCAGGCGGTGGGCGAGCTGCTGCTGGCGGCGCTGGTTGTCTTCGAAGGCGAAGTTGTCGTGCCAGCCCGAGGTGTCGCCCGACTCGAGGGCGGCGGGCATGTCGTCGACCACCGCGCCGAACTCGGCCCGCACCTCATCAAGGCGGGCATCGAGGCGGCGGCGGCCTCCAGGGGTGAGGACGACGCGGGTCTTGGTGGTGCTCATCGGAGCGCTCCGGGTGGGTGGAGGGCGCGCAGCGACGGGCTGCGGAGGCAATCGGAAACGACCAGGGACAGACAGACGGAGAGGGTCAGAGAGGCGCGCGTGCCTTAGGCGGCGGGGCGGAGGGACGGGTCCCGCAGCGCGCGGCGCAGGCGGGGCACGACCTGCCGGGCCAGCTCGTCGGGGGCGTGCCGGTCCGCCCGGAGCGCGGGCACCATGGGCATGCCGAGGTGCTGGGTCCAGCGCAGGGCGTCCTCACCCACCGCTTGGTAGAAGGCAGCGTCGCCGGGCTCGCTCTGGCGGGCCGCGAGCACCGCCGGGGCGGCGAGCAGGGGCAGCACGAGCACCCGCTGACCCGCGCCAGCCCGGCGCAGGGCCGCGAGGTAGGCGGCGGCCACCCGGGGGGAGCGCCGGGCGGCGTAGGCGAGGTTGCCCGGGTGCCAGGTCTCGACCACGCGCGCCTGCCCCTCGCGGTCGAGGTCCCGCAGCAGCTCTTGGGCCATCACCTCGGCGTCAAACTCGTCGCCCGAGCGCTCGGCGCCGAGGCCGGCGGGGCGCCACGCGGGGTCCTCAGCGAGACGGCGGCCGACCTCGCCGTCAAAGGGCAGGCCGAGCCGCTCGGCGAGCAGCGCGCCCAGGGTGGACTTGCCGACGCCGTGGGGGCCGATGAGGGCGATGATCATGGGTGACCTCGGGGAGCAGGGGTGCAGGGTCGTGCAGGGCAGATGGATGCGAGGGACAGAGAGGGTGCGGTCCCGCCGCCGCGGGGCGGGGGCGCGCGGGGCGGGCCGCGCCCCACCCCAGAGACGCGGGGCCGCGCGCTTACGGACAGCCGCCGGCGCCGATCGCCTCCCGCCGCAGCCACCCGGCGACCGCGCAGGACCAGGCCGCCCCCGCCGCGCCAGGGCCGTGCGCCTCGAGCAGGGTCCGCAGGGGCAGGCTGAGATCGGGGCGGTCCATGCACGGGCGCAGCAGGCCGTCGTGGCTCAAGCGAAGGGCCGAGATGCCTTCGCGGCAGCGGGCCCGCACCGGGCAGGTCGCGCAGGCCGACCAGGGGGCCACATCACCCAGCGCGTGGTCCTTGATCTCGACCTGCAGGCCGTCATCCCAGGCGAGGCGCAGGGTGGGCAGCGAGTGGGGGTCGGGCTCGGCCCAGCGGCGGGCCGGGGCGCCGCGCAGGCGGACCGCCGCGGCGTACACATCGGCGGGCCCGAGCTGGGGCTGGCTGAGGTCATCGAGCACGCTCACCAGCACCGGGGCGCCGGCCATCGCCTCGAGGAGGCCGCCGAGGTCCGCGTCGTCCGCGATCCCCCGCCAGACGAAGTTCACCTTCAACGGCCGGCCGCGGGCGCGCAGCATCGCGAGGGTCTCTTGCCGCAGGGCCCACGCCCGGTCGCCCTTGCCGGTGCGCGCGGCGAAGGCGCCAGGCGACCAGCCGTGGATCGACAGGTTGGCCCGGCTGAGCCCGGCGTCGAAGCAGGCGGCCAGCCGCGGGACCGGAGCCACACCGCCGGTGATGAGGCTGATGTCCAGCGCGTCATCTTCGGCCCGCAGCGCGGCGATGACCTCGGGCAGGTCGCGGCGCAGCAGGGGCTCTCCGCCGAGGAACTTGAGCTTGCGCACGCCCTGCCTGAGCCCGACCCGCAGGGCCTCGATCAGGACCCCGGTGGGCAGGCCGTCGAGGGCCGCGGTGGCCGGGTCACCCTCTTGGTGGCAATAGGTGCAGGCCAACGAGCAGCGGGCGTTCACCACCACCCGCAGGTAGCTCGGGGTTGCCGGCGCCCCGCCGACGGCCACAGGGGGGGTGCTGCGCGGGAGGGTGCCAGGGATCGGTGCGACCATCACGAACCTCGGAGCGGAATGCAGGTGCACGCCGGGACCAGACCGGTCCACCGGGTGCGTGGGGAGGGGCACGGCGGCTCCTCCCTCACACCAAGCAGGACGCGGTGGGCGCGCGCTGCGGACAGACCTCCCGAAGAAAACCCGACGACCGGCGCGCGCAGAGGGGCGAGGCCCCCCGGGCCAGCGGGCCCCCGCAGCCGGCCCGCGCGCTGTCCGCAGCGCCGCCGCCGCGCGTCGGGGCTGCGGGCGCCCTCCACCCGCCGCCCGCCGGAGCTGTCCATGACGCTTGCCCCTTCTGTTCCGCCCACAGCGCCCCCGGCTGAGCCGACCGGCGACCCGTCTTCGGCCTCATGGTCGTTCTTCTCGTGGAACATCCTCGCCGACCTGCACATCCGCACGGACTGGTACCCCGGGGTGCCCGACGACCTGCTGCGCGGCCCGGCCCGCCAGGCGCGGGTGCTCGCGCAGCTCGCGGCGCTCGACGTCGATCTCATCGCCCTCCAAGAGGTCGAGCCGGCGGTGCTCCCCCGCCTGCGGGCGCTCTTCCCCGACCACGGCCTGTGCAGCGCGCCCCACGGCGGCGAAGGGCTGGCCCTGCTGGTGCGCGGCGCCCGGCCGTGGCCGCAGGTGCTCCCCCTGCCAGGCGGCCGCAAGGTCGCCCTGCTGGTCGCGGTCCCCGGCGGTCCCCGCGTGGCGGTGGTCCACACGAGCTACAGCGGGCCCCCGGGCGTCCCGGGCACCCCCATCGAGCGGCGGGGCCTCGCCCAGCTCGAGGCGGTGATCGCCCACCGACCCGACGTGCTGATGGGCGATCTGAACGCAGCGCCCGGCTGGCCCGAGCGCCTCGCCCTCGCCGCGGCGGGCTACGTCGACCACAGCCCGCCCGGGCCGACCTGCAACACGCTGGCGCGGGCCGAGACCCTCGACGCGGTCTTCTGCGGGCCCGGCTGGACCGCCGCCGCCGCACCCCTGGCCCCGCTCACGCCGGCCTGGCGCCTGCCCGACGAGCGAAACCCCTCCGACCACCTGCCAATGCGCGGGGTGGTGAGGCGGTCGCCGGCCTGAGGCGGTGGGCCGCGGTCGGGCCGAGGCTCAGAAGGCGGACAGCATCCACGCGTCGCGGCTCATGCCCGAGAGCTCGGCGTCGTCTTCGAAGATGTCGCGGAGGAGAGGAGAGAGAGGGTCAGGGGGGTCTCTCGCAGGCCCCACAGACTGACCGGCCAACGGCTGCGTACAGTCGGCGCGCTGGCTCATCATTGATCACATCTCCGGAACATCCTCCTGGA
>JBJONS010000011.1:0-13620 GCA_046051725.1 Pseudomonadota bacterium
GCCGCCCGAAGCGCCCGAGCGCCCGCCCGAGGTGCCCGAGGCCGTTCAGCTGATGGGGGCCGGCCGATCGGTCGCCAATGACGGCGACGACGACGAGGCGGGCGCGCCGAGCGGGGGCGGCCCGCGCAATGACGCCCCGGCGGGCGCCCAGACCGAGCTGCCCGGCGGCGAGGTCGACGCGCAGGCCGCCGCGCGGGCCGAGGCCGGCGCGCGGCTCGACACCCCTGAGACCCCCGAGGCCGGCGACCGCCCGACCGAGACCGGCGCCCAGGGCAAGGGCGTCGAGTCGGGGGACGATGGCCCGCAGGTCCAAGATCTCGACGAGCGCGTCACCTGGGAGGCGCCCGGGGCGCGGCCAGGCGCGGGCGGCGCCAACGACGCGTCCGGCACCCAGAACGGCCGCGAGCAGGCCGATGCCACCGCCACCACCCCCGAAGAGCAGCTGCTGTGGAGCCAGCGCCTCGCCGGCGACGGCGGGGTCCAAGCCGCCACCGCCCGAGGGTCCGCCGCCCGCGGCCAGGGTGGTGACACCGCCACCGGCGCGGGCGCCGCGGTCGAGACCGAGGCGGCCGCCGCGCGGGCCCGGGTGCCCGCCCCCCGCCTCGCCTGGATCGCGGCGGCGCTCCAGCCAGAGCCCGCCGCTCCCCCCTCACCGCGCGCGCCCGCCGAGGGCGCCGAGGATCCCCCATGAGCACCGGACCCGTCCAGGCCGCAGCCCGCATCCGCGGCGCCCAGGAGCGCCTCGCCACCCTCGAGCGCGCGATGCGCGTGGCCTACATTGGCCAGGATGAGGTGCTGCGCGGCGTCCTCCTCGCGCTGCTCTGCCGGGGCAACGTGCTGCTCGAGGGTGCGCCGGGACTCGGGAAGACCGCGCTGGTCAAGATCCTGAGCGAGGCCACCCACCTCCGCTTCCAGCGCATCCAGTTCACCCCCGATCTGATGCCCGCCGATATCACGGGCGGTCCGACGCTGCTGCGGGGCGCCCAAGGCGAGCCCGAGCTGCGCTTCCGCCCGGGGCCAATCTTCGCGAACATCGTGCTGGCCGATGAGATCAACCGGGGGACCCCGAAGACCCAGGCCGCCCTGCTCGAGGCGATGCAAGAGCAGGCGGTGACCATCGCCGGCGAGCGGCACCTGCTCGAGGCGCCCTTCCAGGTCATCGCCACCCAGAACCCCATCGAGATGGAGGGCACCTACCCGCTGCCCGAAGCCCAGCTCGACCGCTTCTTGTTCAAGCTCGACGTGCCCTTCCCGAGCCTCGAGGTGCTCACCCGGATCGGCCTCGAGACGACCGGCGCGCGGCCGCCCGCGGTCAGCCGGGTGCTCGAGCGGGCCGACCTGCTCGAGATGCAAGAGCTCGTGCGCGAGATCGCCGTCGCGACCCCGCTGGCCGAAGAAGCGGCGCGGCTCGTGATGGCGACCCACCCCGGCCCGACGGCCAGCCGGGTGGTCCAGGCCGCTGTGCGCTACGGCGCAGGTCCCCGCGCGCTCCAGGCGCTGCTGCTCGCCGGGCGCGCCCACGCGCTGCTCGAGGGGCGCGGCCATGTCGAGAGCGCCGACCTGCGCGCGGTCGCCCGGCCGGTGCTCCGGCACCGGGTCTTTTTGCGCTACGAGGCGGCCCTCGACGGCCTCACCGGAGACAGCGTCGTCGACGATGTGCTCGGCGTGAAGGCGTGAACATGCGGGGCCCGTGGGGGCAGCTGTGGGACCGGCTGTGGGCGCGGTCCAGCGCCCGCGCGCCGGCCCCCCGCGCCGCGCCCGCGCCGGCCCTGCTGGGCGCGCCACCCCAACCCGACCTCAGCCTCCTGCCCGCAGTCCAGGGGCTGCGGATCTGCGCGCCCGGCTTCGCCCTCGGCCAAGGGCAGGGCGAGCGCCGCGGCCGGGGGGCTGGCGCGGGCCTCGAGTTCGCCGAGCACCGCCCCTACCAGCCCGGCGACGACCTGCGGCACCTCGACCCGCACGCCTACCTGCGCCTCCAACAGCTGCTCGTGCGCACCTTCCACGCCGACCGCGATCAAGAGCTGGTCGTCGCCCTCGACCTCAGCGGCAGCATGGACGCGGGCCGACCACGCAAGCTCGACCACGGCGCCAGCCTCGCCCTCGGCCTCGCCGCGGCGGCGCTCAACGGGCGCGACACCCTCGAGCTGCGGCTGGTGACCGCTGCCCCGGTGCGGCCGGTCATCGGCCGCGACCGCAGCGCGTGGGGGCCGCTGCTCCGCACCCTCACCGCCACCGCCCCCGGGGGGGCCGGCACCTTGGCCGAGGCGCTGGCAGGGCGCCGCCGGCGGGCCGACCGCGCGATCTTCATCAGCGACATGCTGCTCGAGGACGCCGCCATGCTCGAGGCCCTGCGCGCGCTGCGGGCGGCCGCTGAGCGCCCGCTGTTGGTGCAGGTGCTGGCGCCCGAAGACCTCGATCCGGGCCGCGAGGGCCTGCTGCCCGACGGAGAGAACGAGCTGGTCGACGCCGAGTCGGGCGAGCGGCTCCGGGCCGGCGGCGACCGGCGGCTGCGCGAGGCCTGGGCGGCCGAGGCCCGGGCCTGGCTCGACCGGGTCGAGCGCAGCTGCCAGCTGGTCGGCGTCCAGCGGGTCTGCACCAGCACCCGCGCGCCGCTGGCCCCCTTCTTCTCGTCGACCCTGCGCCGCGCAGGGCTGCTGCAGTGAGGCGGCCATGACCTGGGCATGGCTCAGCCTGCTGCTCATCGCGGCGCCGATCACCGCGCTGTGGCTGCGCAGCCCGCCGCCGCGGGCGGTCCGGGTCTCGAGCCTGCTCCTGGCCCGCGCCCTCGCCCGGGCGGACGCGCGCCGTGCCCGCCCGCCGCTCGCCGAGCTGGTCGAGCTCGCGCTGGTCCTGGCCGCCCTCGGCCTCTGCGCGTTCGCCCTGGCCCAGCACGCCGGCGTCGGCTCCGCCGCCCTCCGCCTGCTGCGCGCAGAGGGCGCGCCAGCCGCGCCGCCAACCATCGAAGGCACCCTCAGCCTCGTCGATCTGCGCGTGGACCAAGGCCTGGTGCATGTGGCCGATGGCCGGTCCGGGGTCGAGGCAGCGCTGGGCGAGGCCGACCCCGCCGCGACGCCCCTCGAAGCGCCGCCCCCATCCGGGGCCGCCGCCGACCCCGGGCCGACCGCCTGGCACCCGCTGCAGGCGGCCCTGCACGAGGAGCGAGCGCTGGCCGCCCTCCGGGCCCAGTGCGCGACGCCAGCTGGCCCGACCTGGGCCGCCCTCGATCCGACGGCCGGCGCGCTGCTCGCCGCAGCGGCCTGCCCGGCGCTGCCCGGCGCTGCCCCACGGGGCGCCGCGCCGCTGCGGGTCAGCGCGCGCCGCACCGACGCGCTCGGCGCCTTCGAGCTGGCGGTCAGCGGGCCGACCGCCGATCCGCCTGCGCTGCGCCTCGGCGACGGGCCGCCGCTGCCGGTGCCCCTGGCCGCCGCCGGCGCCTCGCCGCTGGGCTGGGCGCAGCTGCGGTGGGACGAAGCCGCGCCCGCAGAGGTCCGCCTCGAGCGCGCGGGCGCCGCGCTGGGCGCCCTGCCCGCACCGCAAGGCCAGCGGGTCCGGGTCGGCCTGTGGACCGCGGCGCCCGACGGCGCGCTGGCCCGGGCCCTCCGCGCCCACCCGGCGGTCGATCTGGTGGTGCTGGCGCCGGGCGCCGCGGCGCCCCCCGCGATCGGGCTGGCCCTCCTCGCCGCCGCGCCACCCGCCGCGCTGGCCGAGCCGCGGGTGATCGCCGCGCTCGGCGTCAATCCGGTGAGCGTCGGCGCGGCCTGGGGGCCGCCGCTGGCCGCCGCCGCGCTGCGCCTCGGCCCGCCGCAGGCCTTGAGCCGCTACACCAGCGCGCTGCCGGAAGAGGGCGCGCCCATCGACGGCCTCGAGGGAAGCGATCCGCGGGCACTCCGGCTCCCAGCCGGCGCCACCGCGCTGTGGTTGGGCCCGGCCGGCCCGACCCTCGGGGCCTGGACCACCGGCCCGCAGACCCGGGTGGCCTTGGGCCTCGACGCCGAGCTGGCGGTGGGCGCCGGGCAGCTGCCCGTGCTGCACCTGCTCGCCAACCTCATCGAGCTGGCCGGCGGCGGGTCCCCGGCCTCGCGCCTCGCCCCGCCCCGCGCAGACTGGTTCAGCGCGCCGGTCCTGGCTGCGGCGCCGCCGCCGTCGCGGCCGCCGATCGCCGATCCGCGGCCCCTGTTGCTCGCCGCCGCGGCGGCGCTCACGCTCCAGGCGGCGCTCCGCCGACTGCTGAGCCGCGGGGATCGCCCATGATCGAGCTGCTGTCTCCCGGGTGGCTGGCCGCAGGCCTCGCGCTGGCCGCACTCGCCGCGCTGCTGATGCCCCGCGGCCCGGCCCGCGGCGCCCGCGCGCTGAGCCTCGGCCTGATCGGCGTCGCGCTCGGCGCCCCCGTGCTGACCCTTCGCAAAGACAACCTCCATCACATCATCTTCGTCGAGGCCGACGACGAAGGCGCGCGGGCGTCGGCCGCCGCCCAGCTCGAGGCGCTGCGGGCGGACCGCGCGGACGAGGGCTCCTTGATCGTGATCGGCGTCGATGAGCGCCCCCAGGTCTGGCCCGATCCGGCGGCCGCGCCGCCGCCCTCGCCGGGTGCGCCGCGCTGGCGCGAGGCGCTCGCGCTGGCGGCCGCGCTCGCCCCGCCGACCGGCGCGCTCCACGTCGAGCGCTGGGGACAAGCCGGCGCCGACCCCGATCCAGCGCTGCTCCCGCCGTCCCTGGCCCAGGCCGGCCTCGGCCACCGGGCGCTCGGCGCGGTCGACGCGGACCCGGACGCCACGCTGACCCTCGCTGGGGACCGCACCGCCCTCGCCGGAGGTACCCTCCGCGTGGACCTCGGCCGCAGCCGCGAAGGTGCGGCGACCCTCTGGCTGATCGACGGCGCGGGGGCGCCCTGGCCGCTCGGCGACGCGCCGCCCGCAGCGGGGCCCGTCCAGCTCGAGCTCCCGCTGCCCGCCGCGGCTGCGCCCGGCGCCGCCGCCATCGAGCTGCGGGCCGCAGAGGGCCCTGCGCTGCGCCGCAGCCTGCTCCTCCGCGCGCCGCCGAAGGTCTGGCTGCTGAGCGGCGATCGCGGTGAGGGTGCCGCGCTCGAGCAGCGGCTCACCGCCGAGGGCGCGCTGGTCCAGACGCTTGACCCGCGCGGGCTCGACGCCGCCGGCCCGCCCAGCGGACCCGGCCTGGTGGTGCTCGGCGGCGTCGGCGCCCCCCGGCTCAGCGCCGCGGCCCAAGAGGGGCTGGCCCGCTGGGTCGAGGGCGGCGGACACCTCGTCATGACCGGCGGCGCCGAGGGCTGGGAGCGCGGCGGATGGGAGGCCGCGCCCCTGGCCCCCGCGCTCCCGCTGCGTCCAGCCCCCGAGGGCGCGACCCTTGATCCGGCGGTCACGCTGATCGTCGTGCTCGACACCTCCGGCTCGATGGCCCGGCAGGCGAACTTCGGCCCCTCCGACATGGCCGGCGCGGTCTCGGCCCGGATGTCCGGCGGGCGGCCCGAGGGCTCCCGGATCCGCCTCGCCGCCGAGGGCGTGGTCCAGGCCATCGAGCGGCTGCGCGAAGACACCGACCAGATCGCCGTGCTCGGCGTGGACACCCAGGCGCGGTGGCACATCAGCCTGCGCGGGCTGCGCGACAAGGCCGAGCTGCAGCGGCTCGCGCGCTCCCTCTCGTCTGGCGGCGGCGGAATCTACCTGACCACCGCGCTTGAGGCGGTAGAGCCTGTCGCGGCCCAGGCCACCACCCCCCTCCGGCACGTGATCTTGTTCGCCGACGCGGGCGACGTCGGGGAGCAGTCGCGATCAGGCGGACGCTCCGCCGACGAGATCGTCGCCGGGCTGCGCCGCCGCGGGGTGACGGTCTCGGTGGTCGGCATCGGCACCGCCGCCGACCGGGACGCCGCCTACCTCAAGCAGCTCGCGGTGATCGGCGGCGGGCAGGCCACCCTCGCCGAGGACCCCCGTCGACTGCCGGCGCTGTTCGCCCGCGAGACCGAGCGCCTGCTGAGCGCCGCCCCGCCCACAACCATGTCCCTCCCGGTGCGGGCGCGGCGCTGGACGCCCGCGCTGGCCGGGATCAGCCTCGCCGGTGCGCCGCCGCTGCCCGGGCACCACAAGCTCGAGGCCCAGCGGGGCGCCGCGATCCACCTCGAGACCGACCGCGGCCCGGTGCTCGCGGGCTGGCGGCGCGGCGCGGGCCAGGTCTGGGCCCTGGCCACCGACCTCGGCGCGGCGACCGCGCGCCCTTGGTCGCGGTGGGAGGGCTGGGGCGCGCTCTGGGTCAACCTCCTCCGATTGTCGGAAGGGGCCGGCGCGGGCGGGCCGGTGGCCCTGTCGCTCGCCGTGGACCCCCTCGCCCCGGATCGACACCGGGTCGAGCTCATCGAGCGGGACGCGCTGGGACAGAGCCGCGCGCCCTTCTCCCGCAGCCTCCGGGTCGAGCGCCTCCTCCCCGGCGCCCCGGCCGCGCCCTGGGCCGACGCCCTCCCGATGACCCTCACCGCCCCCGGCGCGTGGGAGGCGAGCGCGCTGTTGCCTGAGGACAGCGTCCTGCGGCTGATCCCCAGCGAGCCCGACGGCACCGACGGCGAGGCGGTCCTCTGGGTCAGCCCGCCGGCCGCGCCCACCCCACGCGCGCCAGGCGGGGACTGGTCCCGTCCCCTTGGGCCCCGGCCCGCGGCGCCGCGCCGCCTCTCGCTCTGGCCGCTGTTCGCCGCCGCCAGCGCGCTCGCGCTCATCGGGGACGCCTGGGCCCGCCGCCGCAGCGCAGCGCGCCCCTGAGCGGGCGCCCCAGCCTCGAAGGCCAGGAGCTCAGCCCCCCGCGTTCGGTCCGGCTCCGGCGAGCCGGGCGAGGGCCGGCGCCTGCTCCACCTCGACGGGCCGGGCGCGCAGCAGCACCTCGCCGCCCCGGACCACCAGCAGCCGCGGCGGCCGCAGGCGGAGCGCGTCGAGCACGCCCTCGCAGTCGAGCAACACGAAGTCGGCCCGGGCCCCCAGCACAGGCCCGCTGAGCTCGAGGCCCAAGGCCCGCGCAGGGTGGACCGTCACGGCGGCGTAGGCCTCGTGCATGCCCTGCACCGAGGTCATCTGGGCGACGTGGAGGCCCATGTGGGCCACGTCGAGCATGTCGCCCGAGCCGAGGGCGTACCAGGGGTCCATCACGCAGTCCTGCCCAAACGAGACGTTGACCCCCCGGGCGAGCAGCTCGGGCACGCGGGTCATGCCCCGTCGCCGGGGGTAGCTGTCGTAGCGGCCCTGGAGCGTGATGTTGATGAGGGGGTTGGCGACCACATGCAGGCCCGCCTCGGCCATCAAGGTCATGAGCTTGTCGGCGGTGCTGTTGTCCATCGAGTGCAGGCTGGTGAGGTGCGAGCCGGTGACCCGGCCCTGCATGCCCAGGCGCACGGTCTCCTCGGCGAGCACCTCGACCTGTCTGCTGTTCGGGTCGTCGTTCTCGTCGCAGTGCATGTCGACCCGGAGGCCGCGGTCAGCCGCGAGGCGCATCAAGCGGCGGGTCGCCTCGGCGCCGGCCGCCGCGCTCCGCTCGAAGTGCGGGATCCCGCCCACCACGTCCACGCCGAGGTCGAGCGCCTGCTCGAGCTGCGCCGCGGCGCCGGCGTCGCGCAGGTAGCCATCCTGGGGGAAGGCCACGAGCTGCAGGTCGAGCAGGCCGCGCAGCTCCGCGCGGACCGCGAGCAGGGCCCGGACCGCCGTCAGCCGGGGGTCGCAGACGTCGACGTGGCTGCGGATCGCGAGGATGCCCTTCTGCACGGCCATGTGGCAGTACCTGCGGGCCCGCGTCGCGATCTCATCGACGTCAAGCGTGGGCTTGAGCTCGCCCCAGATCGCGATCCCCTCGAGCAGCGTGCCGCTGCGGTTCATCCGCGGCCGCCCCAAGGTGAGCGCAGAGTCGAGGTGGAAGTGCGCGTCCACGAAGGGGGCGCTGAGGAGGCGCCCGCCGCCCCGCTCCTCGGCCCGGCCCCGCACGGGCAGGTCACGGCCGACCGCGACCACCCGCCCGCCGTCGACCGCCACGTCCACCCGCGCCGGGCCGTCCACCAGCCGCACGTCACGGACCACGAGCTGCACTTCGCCGCTGTGGGACATCTCCCCTCCCCTCGCGCCGCCCTGTGGCGGCGAGGACCGCGGACCTCCGCGGCCACCGCCCACCGCTCCTCCCCCGACCGTAGGCACGCCATCACGGAGGGGGCGCATCTCCTCCTGCGATCCAGACACGGAAGGTGCTGCCGCGCTCCGGCCGGCTCCGCACCTCGACCTTGGCCTTCATCGCCTTGGCGAGGTGCTTGACGATCGCCAAGCCGAGCCCCGTGCCGCCCGCCGAGCGCGCCCGCCCCCGATCCACCCGGTAGAAGCGCTCAAAGATCCGCTCGTGGTGGATGGGATCGATGCCGACGCCATTGTCGACGACCTCGATGATGACGCCGTTGTGCCGCGGCCGGGCCCGCACTAGCACCAGGCCGCCCGCGTCGCTGTACTTGATCGCGTTGCTGACGAGGTTCCCGATCAGGTGGTGCAGCGCGTCGGCGTGCCCGAGCACCCAGAGCCCCGGGCTGACGCTGCGCTCGAGCTGGATTTTGCGCTCTGCGGCCTGCGGGCCGTGCTTGTCGAGCAGCTCTTCGACGATGGGGAGCAGCTGCAGCTCGGTCAGCGGCGGCGGCGTGTCCATCGCGTCGAGGCGCGCGAGGTGCAAGAGGTCATCGAACAGCGCGGTCAGCCGCCGGCCGTTGCGGAGGATGGTCTCGACCATGCCCACCGCTTCGGGCGCGAGCAGCGCCGGATCTTGCAGCAGCGTCTCGGCGAAGCCGGCGATGGCGGTCGCGGGGGTCCGCAGCTCGTGCGAGACGTTCGCGACGAACTCTTGCCGATATCGCTCGGCTTGGCGGAGGCGGCTCACGTCTTGGAAGATGCACAGGCGCCCCCCACCGACACCAAAGGGCACGACCCGCACGAGCAAGTCACGGGTGCCGATGTGCAGCGGCAGCTCACACTCGCCCTCACGACGGGGATCGAGGGCCTCGGCTACCGCGGGAAGGGGCAGGGCGTCGAGCGGAGTGCGGCCGACCGGGTCCGGCACCAGGGGCACCATCCGGCCGAGCGCCGGGTTGCAGCCGCGGATCCGCCCAGACGCATCGGTCACGAGCACGCCGTTCGGGCTGAGGTCGAGCACCAGCTTGGCCAGCGCGGCGTCAGCCTCCGCGCCGGTGGCCTCGGCGGCCGCGCCCGCCCCCGCGCCCGTGCTCACTCGGCCTCCGCCTCCTCAGCGGTGCGGAAGCGGTAGCCAGCCCCACGGACCGTCTCGACATAGTCCGCGGCCAATCCAAGCTTTTGGCGCAGACGCTTGACGTGCGTGTCGACGGTGCGGGTGTTGAGGCTCGGGGGCAGCTCCCACACCTTCTCGAGCAGCTCGCCGCGGCTGCACAGCCGCCCGGCGTGGACCGCGAGCCAGGCCAGCAGACGGTACTCGGTCGCGGTGAGCTGCAGCTCGTCCTCGGCGACAAAAGCCCGGTGGGCGCCCTGCTCGATGCGCAGCACGCCGATGCGGAGCACGCCCTGCTCCTCATCCTCGGGCGGCGCCGCGGCCACCCGACGGGCCCCGGCCTTGGCCCGCAGCACCAGCTCTTGGATGTGGAAGGGCTTGGTGACATAGTCATCCGCCCCCACCTCGAAACCACCGAGCCGGTCCGCATCTTCATCACGGGCGGTCACCATGATGATGTAGCAGTCTTGGGTGCGCCGGCTGGCCCGGAGGCGCTGGCACACCTCTGTGCCCGAGATGTCAGGCAGCATCAGATCGAGCAGGACGACGTGGGGGCGGTGCTCTTGCGCGCGGGCGATCGCGGTGAGGCCATCGGGCGCCTCAACCACCTCGAAGCCGGCGCGCGCGAGGTTGTACTGCAGCAGCGCGCGGATGTCGGCCTCATCGTCCACCACAAGCACCTGGAGGGGAGGCTCGGCGGCGCTCGCGCGCTCCGTGGGCTGGGTCATCGTCTTCCTCGGCGGGCGGATCAGATGGGGGGCGCGCGGGGGCCCCGGCCCAAGCGCTGGTCGAAGATGACCCGGCGGCGGCTCCCTGGCACCTGAACGTCACGTCTCGCCGTGTCTCCGCTGCCCCCACCCGCCAGCGATCAGCAGCGACACGCCGCCGAGCAGACCGCGAGAGAGCTCTCCCGTCCAGCGTGTCCACGCGATCGCCAGCGCGACCGGCGCGGTGAGACCGAAGCTCTCACCCACCAGGATGAACACGGACTCGCGCAGGCCGACCCCGCCCACGGTGATGGGCACCGAGAGCACCGCGTCCATCGCCGGGATCAGCCCGACCTGCCGAGGCAGGGGGATCTCGACACCCGCTGCCCAGAACAGGGCGCTGACGCTGGCGATGTTCCCGAGCGCCATGGGGACGCCCAGCGCGGCGATCCGCGCGGTCGCGCCGCCTGCGCCGGCCGCCGCCCGCAGCGCGCCGACCACGCGCAGGGCCCGCCCGCCGACCCAGGGCAGCCGCCCGACCCACCCACCGGCGAGGCGGATCGCGAGGGGCAAGGCCACGAGCAGCCCGATGCCCGCGGCGATGACCGCGCCCGCCGCCAGCTCGAGCGCCCGGAGCCCGGGCCACGGCCCCTGGACGAGGAACACCACCAGGAGGGTGATCCACAGCGCGAGGTCGACGATCCGCAGGTGGAGCGCGGCGGCGAGCACCCCCTCCAGGTCGCCGGTCTGCCGAGAGAGCACCGCCACCCGCGTGAGATCAGCGCCCCCACGGGGCAAGACGAGGGCAGCGAAGGCCGAGCGCAGGTGCAGCAGCACGAGATCGCCCCGGGGCACCACGTGGCCGACCACGCCGAGGGCCGCCCGGTGCCGCTCTGCCAACAACAGCGTGTTCAAGCCCATCGTCAGCGAAGGCACGAGCAGGGTCCAGCGGGGGAGCGCCGCGCTGATCGCCGCGAAGCCACCGTCGGGCAGGCGGCTGAGCACCCACCACAGCGCCCCAGCCGTGACGGCCACGCGCGCGCCACGCAGCCCCCACGCGCGCAGGGCCGACCCGCGCGGATCGGCAGGGGCGGCGGCTCCCGGAGGCTTGGCTGGGTCCACGCGCGGCCCTCCCGGCGCAGGGATAGCCTGCCGCTCGCGCGGTCCGCGACCTCATCGGCGCGCTTCCCTGAGGGAGGTCCATGGCCCACGCGCTCACCCCGCCCCTCCGCGCGATCCGGCTCGGGGCGCCGCTCTGCCTGTGCGCCTGCGGCGAGGTCGCGGTGGATGGGCAGAAGGTCGAGGCGGCCCTGCGCGCCGTCCAGGATCAGCCCAAGGCGGCGGCCGAGATCTGCGCGGGGCTGCCGAGCGGGCGGTGGCGCGGTGAGTGCGTGATCAGCGCCGTGGAGCGCCTCGCCGTGAGCCAGCCGGCCCTCGCCGAGGGCCTGTGCGCCCAGCTCGAAGAGGACGACGGCGGCGTCGAGGCGCATGAGTGCTGGTTCCAGCTCGCGGAGCGCAGCCACGACGTCGCCCTGTGTGTACGGGCAGGGTCCTTCGTCGAGGACTGCCGGATCCACGTGTGGACCGCCCGCGTGCCCTCGCTCACCTCCGCCCAGGTCGCCGACGGCGCGCCGCTTGAGCCTGCGCTCGCCGGATTGGCCCTGGCCGCCGCAGAGCACGGCTTCACCCCTGATGATTCACGACCGTGGACCGCGCTCTTCCGACACCTTCACCACAGCGCGGGCGGCCCCACCCCGGGCTTGTGCGCCGGGCTCCCTGCCGAGCACCTCCAGTGGTGCACACGGGCTGGGCTGGGCGTCTACCGCAACCAGCTCGCGTTCCTCCGTGACAGCAACCACTTCCCCTGCGGCGGACCGCCCCCCTCCGTCTCGGGCCAGGCAGGGGAGCCGTACCGCGCGGTCTACGCCGAGCTGGCCACGCAGGTCGGCTGTCCTGCGGCGAGCCCATGAGCCCGCGCTTCGTCGCCGGCCTCGCGCTCCTGCTCGCCGGATGCGACGACCTCAAACACCGCCAGAGCACCGAGCTGATCGTCGTCTCCGACCAGCTGCGCCTCGTCGACATGCGGGCCAGCGCCGGCGCGACGGGGGCCCTGCGGGGCTCGGGCCAGCTCCTCGTGGACCGCTGGGTGCCCGAGAGCTCGCCGATCACCTTCGCCGAGCGCGGCGGGCCCAGTGAGGTGCGCGCGAACGAGGCTGGGGTGATCGTCGGAGGTGATGCGCTGCACGCCATTGACGACGAGATCGAGGCGGTGGTCACCAGCCCCGAGCTGGGCCTCCGGCTGTCGGCGCGGGGGCTCCGCGACGCGCCGGTCGCCGCCTGCGCCACGGCGCGCTGGAAGAGCGCGATCCAGCGGGTCGAGGTCGAGGGCTGGGTGGAGGCGGCCCAGCGCGGCGGATCGGTCCGCGGCCCGGCCCTCTGGATCCAGCGCGAAGGGGCGCCCCCGACGGCCCCGCGGCGGCTCATCTACCTTCGAACGGGGGAGGTCGAGTTGCTCTGGTCTGAGGATGGGTGTGTGACCTGGCGCAAGAGCACCCCAGGATCGGAGGAGCAGGAGCCCCCGTCCGATCTGGAGATCAGCCTGGACCCCTGGGGACGGGGGCAGGTGCGCGCCCCGAGCGCTGGCCTCGACCTCCGCTTGCGACCCACGGGCGTGCGCGGCGCCACGCCGGTCTACGCCCACTTGAGCCCGCCCGAGGCCTGGCTCGCCGGCGCCCTCTCCGGGCGGGCCGAGCGCCGGGTGGCCCTGGTCGAAGCCCAAGGGCAGCTCGGGGCCAACTCCCCCCCGATCCGCGCCACAGCGCTGTTCTTGGAGGTGGGGCCGACCGCCGCTCAGGCCGACCAGTAGCGGGCCCGCACGCGCTCGGTGTGCGCGCAGACCTTCGGGAAGCTCAAGGTCAGCGCCTTGGCCGGGCAATCCCCGGGCGTACCCAGCAGGCTGGCGATGAACCCAAAGCAGATGGCGTCCGCCCGACCGGGGGCACCAAAAACCCAGCCATCCTCGGGGAGAAGCTGTTCCAAGGCTGTGAGATCCGCGCGCAAGAGCTGCAAGACGCGGGCCTCGGGGTGGCGGCCGATCCCCTGCCCCTGGAGCTGGGCCAAGGCCGCGCGGCGCGCCATGTAGGCGGCGAACGGGCGGACGGGAGCCGGGACGAATGTGAAGTAGTGGGCACCGACGTGGCCAAAGCCCTCGTCGCGTGCCCACCGGGCCCACACCAACGCGAAGTAGAGGTGCTCCTCCACCATCCGCTGGATCAGATGGAGGACCGCCCGCTGTTGCCCGCTGAGCTGCGCGTCGACGGTCAGCGCCCGGGCCCGCTGCAGCTCGTCGATGATCACCGAGCTGTCGGCCAGGACCCGCCCGTCTGGCAGCGCGAGGTACGGGAACTTGCCCGTCGGGCTCTTCGGTGGACCGCTCAGCGGCGCGGTCGTGTACGGTACCTCGGCGATGCGCAGGAAGGTCTCGAGCTTCACCGCAAAGGGGCTGGGGCTGCAGAGGCCCCAGACCCCAGGGAAGCCCACGACGACGATGGGCGTGTCCTTTTCCAACGTGGGCATCGGCAAGGTGGGCCTCCATGGCGCCGCGTCGACGCCCGCGGTCGGGCGCCCCGGATAACCAACCGCTCCGCTGCGG
>JBJONS010000012.1:0-13182 GCA_046051725.1 Pseudomonadota bacterium
CCGGGGTGTGGCTGCAGGCGGGGCGGGCCATGCGCGACCCGCGGCCCGGCCGCGACTGGCCCTGGGCCGCGCCGGCCGCCGCCGCCATGCCGGCCGCGCTGCTCAACGCCTGGGTCAACCCGCCGGAGGCCAGCGTCGCGTCGACCTTGATCGGCCTGCTCGGCGGCCTCTGCGCGGTCGCGTGCCTCGTCGGCTCGCTGGCCCTCGCGGGTCACCGCCGGCCGCGGCGCGCGGCGGCGCTGGCGCTCGTGCCCGCGGTCGTCTTCGCCGGCGTGGCCAGCCTGATCGCGCGCGACCTGCGCGTGGTGGGCGCGGCGGGGCTCACCGGGCTCTTGCTCGGGATCGCGGCGGCCGAGGTCACCCGCCAGGGGCTCCGGCGCCCGTGGACCCCCGCAGCCTTGGCGCTCCTCACGCTGTTCACGCTCGAGCTGGCGCTTCGGTACGGCGGCCCCGATCCCCAGCCCCCGCGGGGACCCCCGCCCGACGCATCCGGGGAGCAGCGCCGCGCGCTCGTCTGGGGCGAGCGGACCCTGCGGGGCGGCGACGGCCCCGGGAGCATCGGCGCCGCGCTGGGCGGGGGCTGGTCGGCGCTGCCCGCGCCCGCGCCGCCGGGCCGGCCGCCGGCTGAGCTTCACCTCATCGTCGTGGGTGAGCGGCTGATCGACACCCAGCCCTTGGGCCCCGCCGGGCTGTGGGGCGCGGCGCTCGATCTGCGCGCGGCGTGGGAGGTCGCCCGCCGCCGCGCCCTCGCCCCAGCCCTGCTCCCGCGGGTCCGGGCCCTGCTCGCCCACGCGGCCGAGGACGGTGCTCCGACCGTGCTGATCCTCGACCCGCACCAGCGCGACCCGGGCGGCCTCGCCTCGGTCCGGGTGGGCCTGCAGCCGCTGCTCCGCGCCGACGCGCCGATGGTCGCGCTGCTCGACCCGGCGACCGAGGCCTGGGCGGCCGATCTGCGGTTCGCCGAGGGCAGCGGCTGGCTCCAGACCCCGGAAGGTGCCGGGTGGTTCGCTGAGGCGCTGCAGGCCAAGGTGCGGGCGCTGGGCCTGCCCGCCCCTCCGGCGCCCGCGCAGCGCTGAGCGGGTCGTGACCGACGATCCTGTTGGGCGACATCGACAACTCTGCCGGCAAAGCAAGACGTCTGTGTTGGACCCACTCGGCGGTTTCGTTGGCGGTGCCCCGGCCCCCAGATCCGGCGCGCCTCCGCGGTGGCGGGCTTCACCCGGCGCACGCCGCGCGCAGGGCAGCGGCTCCCCTGTCGCCCGGAGCCTCTCCTGAGCCCTCCCCCGATCTGGCTCCCGGCGCTCGCCGCCGCCGCCACCGCCGCGCTGACCACCCTCGCCCTGCTCCGCCGCGGGCGCCGCCGGGTGCTCCCGTTCATCCTGGTGATCCTGGTGATCCAGGGGCTGTCGGTCCTGGCCCTGGCCGCGGTGAGCCCCGCGCCCTTCGCCTGGCTGCTCGTCGCCTTGCAGCCGCTGGTGGGCGCATACTGCGTCACCTTCGTCGAGCCCGGTGAGAAGGGCACCGCCTGGGACCTGCTCGTCGGGCTCCCGGCTGGGTGGATCACCGCGACCAGCCTGCTCAGCCTGCCCTGGGCGGTGCCCGGGCTGCTCGTCGACGGCCCCCTGCCCTGGTGGACCGGCTGGTGGGCCCCGGCCCTGCTCGCGCTGTGGGGCCTCGGCCAGACCCTCCGCACCGGCCGCGAGCGGGTCGAGCTGCGCCCGCCGCCCCTCGCCGCGGCCCGCCCCGCCGCGCCGGTCGTCCGGGGGCCTGCGCTGCAACGGCGCCACGCGGCCAGCAGCGGGGCGCCGACCCCCGAGGGCGCCCTGCGCGTCGTGCAGCTCACCGATCCGCACCTCGGGCCCTTCATGTCGACCGCGCGCCTCGCCGCAGCCTGCGCCCGCGCGGTCGAGCAGGAGCCCGACCTCATCCTGCTGACCGGTGATCTGCTCACGCTGTCGACCCAGCAGCACGATCGCCCGCTGATCGAGGCGCTGGCCCCGCTGCGCGCGCACCCGGCGGTCTACGCCGTCTTTGGCAACCACGACCACGAGAGCCCGGCGCTCATCAAGCGCGCCCTGACCGAGGTCGGCGTGCGCCTGCTCAATGACGCCCAGACCGTCGTTCCCACCCGGCTCGGGCCGGTCGAGGTGGTCGGCGTCGACTTCCGCTTCTCCAACCGCGCGGCGGCCGTCGAGGCGGTGCTGGCCCGCACCCCGCCGGTGCCGGCGGTGCTCCGCCTGCTCCTCTTGCACGACCCGGGGATGTTCGTGCACGTGCCCCCTGGCCGCTTCCACCTGACCCTGTCGGGCCACACCCACGGCGGGCAGGTGGGCCTGGTCGGCTTGGGCTTGCCCCACACCGTGGTCAGCCTGCTCAGCGCCGTGCCCGACCACGGCCCGTGGATCGGCCCGGGCGGGCTGCTCTATGTGCACCGGGGCACCGGCCACTACGGCTTCCCGATCCGCGCCGGCGTGCCCGCTGAAGAGAGCGTGCTTGAGGTGCTCCTGCCCGAACCGTCGGCGGCCCCGGCGGTGGCCCCGGCGGCGCCCACCCCATAGCGGCGCGCCCATGCGCAACCTGACCCGAGCCCCCCGCTGCGCGCGCTGCGCCCTCCACCCGCACCTCTGCGTCTGCGCCGCGCTGCGGCCCGTCTCGCTGCCCTTCGAGCTGGTCGTGGTCCGGCACTGGCAAGAGGCGCTCAAGCCGACCGGCAGCGCGGCGCTGCTCGCGCTGTGCGTGGATGGGACGCGCATCCTCGACTATGGCGCGAGGGACACTGTCTTCGTCGATGACGGCCTGAGCGGCGACGGCGCCTACCTGCTGCTGCCCCCCGAGCCGATCCCCGCCGACCCGCCGCCCCCGCCGCCCGATCTGCGGCGGCTCGTCTTGGTCGACGGCACATGGGCCCAAGCCCGCCGGCTCGCCGCCCGGGCGGCTGGGCTGCCGACGATGCCGCGCTGGTGGCTCACCCGGCCGGCCCGGGTCACCGCCCGCCTCCGCAACCCGCACGAGCCCTGGGCCCGGTCGACTTTTGAGGCGGCCGCCGAGGCCGTGGGAGCGCTGGTCGATCCCCAGCTCGAGGCGAGCCTGCTCGGCGCCTACGACCTCTGGGTCGACCGCGCGCTGCAGATGCGCGGCGTGGGTCGGCCCCCCGGCGGGCCCTGACCCTGCCGTGAGCCGAGGCGGGCCCCGCCGGCTGCGTCCTGCCCCGACCCCTCAGGCCAGGACGGCGCCCAGCGCGAGCACCCCTGCCGCTGCGCTCCACGGGATGGCGAGGTTGTCATCGACCCGCTGGGTCAGCAGCTCAGCGATCGCCGCAGGCACCGCGGCGGCGAATGCGATGGCGACGCGGGCGCCCAGGCTGAGCTGGGGGTCGAGCACGCTGAGGGTGAGGGCCGCGCAGGCCGCGCCGGCGACGACGAAGGCGGCGCTGCCCTCCAACGAGCGGCCGTTGGCGAGGCGGGTGCGCCCAAAGCGCCGGCCGATGATCGCGGCGGCCGGGTCACCGGCGGCGAGCACGGCCAAGGCGGCGGTCGCGGCGGTGGGCTGCTGCAGCAGCGCGAGGCCGAGCAGCGCGGTGGTGAACCAGGTGGCCGAGTTGATGCGCCAAGCCTCGTGTGGGTGTGCAAACGGCGAGAACAGCGTCATCATCATGCTGTTGAGCCACGACGAGCGGCGGCGGCCGATCTCGACCGACCAGGCCAGGGCCGTGAAGGCGCCGGCCACGTAGATCGGCCAGGCGCCCGGCAAAATGACGCGCAGAAGCACGATCACCGAGAGGCCCGAGCACAGGTGGTAGAGGTTGCGGGCGTAGTTCGTCGGGCGCAGCGAGGGCACGTGCACGTGGGCGGCGGCGAGGGCCTGGGCCAGCCGCTCGTAGGCCGGCACCAGCGCCCGGCGCAGCTCTTGCCAGGCGGCCCGCACGCGCTCGGCGGGCAGCTCGGCGGCGGGCAGCCCGTCGTCGATGAGGCGGGCCAGCTCGTCGAGGCGGCCGCGCACGTCGGCGGGCGGACCCTCGTCGGCGCCCGGGGCCGATCGCAGGCCGTCGCGCAGGACCAGCAGCCGCGACCGGAGCTCGGGCGCCCCATCGTCCCGCCAGCGCGCCGGGTCCATCTGCCGCAGCAGCCCGTGGAGGTCCTTGGCGACGACGGCGCTCTGCTGCGCGGCGCGCTGGTTTTGCGCGGGGGGGCTGGCGTGCATGGGCAGCTCCAGAGGGCGTGGTCGGGCTACCGTCCGAAGGTCGCCCGCTCCCATCCCTGAACCTGTCTGGAGTCCCGCCGTGTCTCAGGAGCGCAACAGAACTGCCACAACGTCCAGCCCCACGGCGCTCCGCCTGCCTCCGCGGGGGCCAGGCGCCTTCACCCTCGATCCGTCCTGGGACTTCCTCAACCACGGCAGCTTCGGCGCCTGCCCCAGCGTGGTCCGCGAGGCCCAGCGCCGCGTGAACGACGAGCTGGAGGCTCAGCCGGTGCGCTTTCTGGTGCGGGAGCTGCCCGAGCGCCTCGCCGCCCTGCGCGGGCGCTTCGGCGCCTGGCTGGGCGCGGATCCCGACGGGCTCTGCTTTGTGCCCAACGCCACCACCGCGGTCGCCGCCGCGCTCGCGGCCGCGCCGCTGCGCCCCGGCGACCGGATCCTCACCACCACCCACCGCTACAACGCCGTCCGGCGCGCGATCGACGTGGTGGCGGCCGAGCGGGGCGCGGTGATCGACGAGGCCCCGCTCCCCGCCCGGGTGCAGGGGCCCGGCGAGCTGCTCGCTGCCGTCTTCGCGGCGGTGCGGCCCGAGACGCGTCTGCTGGTCGTCGATCAGATCACATCACCGACGGCGCTGCGCCTGCCCGTCGAGGCGATCTGCGCCGAGGCCCGCGCCCGCGGCCTGCTCACGCTCATCGACGGCGCCCACGCGCCGGGCCACGTGCCCGTCGATCTCGGCGCGATGGGGCCGGACTGGTGGCTGGGCAACCTGCACAAGTGGCTCTGCGCGCCCCGCGGCGCGGCCTTGCTGTGGGTCGGGCCGGCGCACCGCGCCACCACCCACCACCCGGTCCCGAGCCACGGTCGAGACCTCGGCTTGCATCAAGAGTTTGACTGGCCGGGGACCTTCGACCCCAGCGCGTGGCTCGCCGCCGAGGCCGCGCTCGACCTGCACGAGGCCTGGGGCGGGCGCGCGCTGATGGACGACCACGCCGCGCTCGCCGCCGCGGCGCGGGCGGTGCTGGCCGAGGCCCTGGGGGTCGAGCCCCCTGTCGCCGACCACCCCGACCTGCGCTGCGCGATGGCCGCCCTCCCCCTGGCGCTGCCGCCCGAGGCGGCGCTGCCCCTCCACCTGGCCCTGCACGCCGAGCGCTTTGAGCTGCCGGTGCAGGGCGTGCTCGGCGGGTGCTGGCTGCGCGTCTCGGCCTTCGCCGCCTACAACCGCCTGGATCAGTACCAGCGCCTCGCCGCGGTCCTGCCCCGCCTCATCGCGTCGCTTCAGGTCTGAGCCTTCAGACGCACCTGTTGCGAGAAGCAGACGGTCATGTCTGTCGGCGCCGTCATGCAGAGCTGCGGCCGGCAGCTTCGGCCGCCGCGACGGTCATCGGTATGGACAACTCCGATCAATCGAACCTGTCGGAACAGACAGGCGCTTCTGTTGGCTGATTGGAGCGCCCCGCTCAGGCGGCCGGCGGCGGACACAGCAGACCGAGGCGGGTCAGCTCGGTGACCTGCAGCTCGACCACCTCGCGCAGCTCGTCGCGGCGCGCGTCGGGGTCGGTGATCGGCTCGGGCGCGCTCAGGTAGAGCTCCAGCTCGCCGCTGCGCAGCGCGTCCAGCAGCACCTCGAGCAGGCCGTCGATGTCGCGCGTGCCGTCGGCCGCCCGCAGCACGACCCGGCCGAGCGGACTCGGCAGCACCGAGCGGTGCAGCTGACTCGGGACCGCCGCGCCCCAGCCCAGCCAAGCCCGGGCGAGGGGCCAGGTCATCGGGCGTTGGCCAGCGGCGGGCACGCGGGCCCGGGGGCTGGCGCAGATGTCGACGAAGCCGCGGCTCACTGCGGCGATCATGGCGTCCGCTACGGCCTCTTCAGCGACCTCGTCCCCCGGAGGCGCGCCCGCGGCGGCGGCCAGCGCCTCGACGCCCGGGCAGCGGGGCAGGCTGTCGTCGAGCGTCAGGAAGGCGCGCTGGAGCAGCGGGTCGCGCAGCGTCATCTCGGCCTCGTTGTCCGCCCGGACCACAAGCTGGCCCCGCACCTCGGGCTCTTCGACCCGGGTGAACCGGGGGAGGAAGCGGAAGCCGGCCAGCGACCTGCCGCGGAGGCTCCGGCTGAGCGCGTGGTGGTCGCGCACCAGCAGGGTCTGGCGGAAGCGCCGGCCGCGGAGCAGGTCCATGTACTCCTCGGACTGGGCCTGGCCGTTGATCTGGTCGAGCACCTCGCGGGCCTTGTCCCCGCAATTGGCCGGGATCATCGTCGGGAGATCGGCCTCGGCGAGGTACTGCAGGCCGACCCCGCGGGCCGCGGTGAGCAGCTCGACGAAGGTGCAAGGCTCGTTGACCGGCGCGAGGTACTCGTGCAGCAGGTAGCTGTCCTCGCGGCCGCGCAGGTCGGCGTGGGCGGCCCGCAGGGCGAAGTGCCACGGGTCCTGCGACTGCGGCTCCAGATCGGCCAGCCAGGCGAGGAAGGCGCGGGCCTGATCGACCCGCTCCCGCGCGCTGCCCAGGCCGTCGGTGTGGGACTTGAGCACCGACCGCACGCCGAGCATGGCGTGCCAGCCGGGCATCACGTTGTATGAGAGGTAGGCGACGCCGTCGGGGCGCAGCCGGTCGTGGCAGACCCGCAAGATCGCGGCCCGCACCGGCGCGGGCACCCACGAGTAGACCCCGTGGCAGATGATGTAGTCGAAGTCGCCCCAAGACTCGTCGATCTCGAGGATGTCGGCCACCCGCAGGCGCAGGTTGTGCAGCCCGAGCGCGGCCCGCCGCCCCTCGCCGATCGCGACCTGCACCGGGCTCCGGTCCATGCCGACCAGCTCGGCCTCGGGCAGGCCTGCGGCCATCGGCAGGATGTTGGTGCCGATCGAGCAGCCGAGCTCGAGCACGCGCGCCCGGCGGGGATCGACGGCGGGCACGCCAAAGAGGCGCGCCAGCGCCGCGAGGTGGTCGGGGTGGGTGACCGAGAAGATGCCGCCCTCGTAGGGCAGCTCGTCGTAGTCGCCGCCGGGGCGGTCATCGGCCCCCGTCAAGGCCGGTGCGTCGGGCGGCTGCGGTGCGTCGGGCGTCGTCATGCGGGCTCCCCCCGGGCGGCGCCGAGCAGGGCCGCGCGGATCTCGGCCGGTCCGGCCGTGTCGGTCAAGTAGCGGAGCGGCCCGTAGCGGCGGGCCAAGTTCTGGAAGCGGCGCGGCTCCCCGTCAAAGTCGTAGCTCATGACCACCGGCACCGTGCAGCCGGCCTCGCGCAAGGCGGCGAGGATGTAGGCGCCCTGGTTGTCCTCGAGCGCGCGGCGGGCCCGGCCCACGTCGCCGGCGAAGCGGGCGGTCAGCTCGTCGAGATCGCCGAGCAGCACGCTGGCCCGGTCGAAACGCATGTCGAGGAAGATGACGTCCCAGGGCTCGCGGGCGAGGCGGTCGAGGGCGTCGGGGCCGTCGCCGGCCCGGTGCAGCTCGAGCGCGGGCGCCAAGAACCGGCCCAGCGTGGTCGAGTACTCGTGACCATCCTCGATCACGAGCACGCGCGCCAAAGGATCGCTCATCTCCCCTCCCCTGCGCCCGGACGCGCCTCATCGGCTTCGGCGCGCTGCAGCCGCACGACGACCGCCTTGGTGTAGCCCTCGGCCCGCTCGTCGGGGCGCTCCTCGACCGTCAGGCTGCCGTCGTGGCGGTGGATCAGGTCGACCACCAGCCCGAGGCCCCGGCCAGCCTCGCGCCCGTGCACCATCGAGGCGGTGAGGCGCTCGGGAGCGTCGTCCAGCACGCGGATCAGCACCGACTCGACCCCGGTGATGGCGTCGTCCTCTTCTTCGACCCGCAGGCCCAGGCGGCCGACCGCCCGGCCCTGCGCCCGCGCGGCGCCCACCGCGACCGCCGCGTTGCGGAGCAGGTTCGCCAGCACATCCTCGAGATCACCCTTCAGCACGCGCACCAGCGGCGGATCGGTCGGCAGGTCGAGGGCCAGCGGCGGCAGGTCGAGGGCCGCGAGCTGCGGCTCGGCCCGGACGCGGGCGTCGACCGCGCGGATGAGCGCCTCTTTGAGGGCCAGCGTGCCGAGGCGGCGGATGAGCTGGCCGAGGGCGCGGTAGCTGTCGCTGTTCAGCGCGGCCGAGAGCGTGCGGAGGCGCGCGGCGAGCGCGGCGCGGTCGCGGGGGTGGCGCATGGGCCCCTCCAGCCCGGCCAGCGCGTCCATCCGGCGGATCAGCGGGCCGAGCACCGGATCGGAGGGCGGGTGGAAGCGGAGGCCGATCCGCCGCGCCAGCACGTCGATCTGGTGGATGTCGCCCCGGAAGCGGCTGAGCACGCCGCCGTCGCCGCCCGGGGCGCCGAAGAGGCGCTGGGCCGCGAAGGCCGCCGCGTGGCCGTCGCCGTGCTCGAGCGCGTGGGCGACGTCGCTGAGCAGGTTCGTGTTGTGCTTGAGCACCTCGTGGCGGATCGCGGTCAGGGTGCGGGCGAGCTCGGGCGCCAGCTCGGGCGCGCGGGCGACCATGCGGCGCAGGTCGGCGCGGCGCCGGCGGGCCCGCCACCACCCACCGCCGCTGAGGCTCAGGACGAGCAGCGCGCCGCCGCCGGCCGCGGCGAGGCGGGCCAGCCTTCGGTCGATCTGGCGCTGCAGGCTCAGGGCGGGCTCGAGCGAGAGCCCCTGGGGAGAGAGCGCGAAGTAGGCGTCCAGCTCGCGCTTCGCCTCGATCAGCTCTCCGCGCTCGCTGGCGAGGCGGGCGAGCTGCCAGCGGGCGTCGACCGCGCCGGCTTGGGCCGCGGCCCGCAGGAAGCCCTCGGCCTCGGCGGCGGCCCCCCGCAGCAGCAGCAGATCGGCCAGGGCCAGCGCGAGCTGCGGCTGGTCGGGATCGGCCCGCAAGCCCGCCCGAAAGCTGCGCTCGGCGGAGGAGAGATCGCCGGCGCGCAGGGCGATCGCCGCCTCGAGCTCGTGCACGCCGGCCCAGTCGGGCGCGAGCTTCTGCACGACCAGCAGCTCGGCGCGGGCCCGCTCGAGCTCACCGCGATCCAGGTAGACCCGGGTGATCTGCGCGCTGCGGGCAGCGGCGGCCGGGGCCCCGGCCTCGTCGGGCGGCGCGGGCGGGGGCTCGGTCGGCGGCGGCGGGCCCCGGCGCAGGTCGGCGAGGCGCGCGCTCGCCGCTTCGGCCACCGCGGCCTCGGGCCCGGTCGCCAGGGCCGCCTCGAGCTCGGCCTCGGCCTCGTCGAAGCTGCCCATCTCGAGCAGCACCTCGGCGAGCCGCAGGTGGAGGGCGGCCTGCCCCGGCCGCAGCCGGGTCGCGAGGCGCAGCTGCTCGACCGCCTCGGGGTGCCGCCGGCCGGCGTAGCGCTCGGCGAGCAGCACGCCGAGGCGGGCGCGCCACTCGGGCTGCTCGGGCGCCAGCGCGACCGCCCACCGCCAGGCCTGCTCTGCGCCGGCGACGTCACCTTGGCGCATCCGCAGGTCGCCGTCGGCCCCGCGCACCTCGGCGCTGCGGGGCTCGGCGGCGATGACCGCGTCGAGCTGCTCGCGGGCCGACCGGAGCTCTCCAGCGGCGGCCGCCGCCCGCGCCCGCTCCAGGGCCGCGCGCCCCTCCGGCGAGAGCGGCCGGGCCGCGGCGAGGGTGAGCGTGCGGGCGGCGCGCTCGACGAGCAAGCGGTCGAGGCGGCCCTGCAGCGCGGCCTGGTCGGCGCCCTCCCCGCGCTCGACCGCGAGGCGCAGCAGCTCGGCCGCGGTGTCGTCGAGGCCCTGCTCCCGCAGCTGGTCGCTCATCTCGACGAAGGCCGGCGTGGCGGCGGCGACCGCAGCGGGCGGCGCGCAGCACAGAAAGGCGGCGACGTCGGCGATCAGCGCGTCGGGCGCCGGTCGGGCGCGCGCGCGGAGCTGGGCGCGGGCCTGGCCGAAGCGGGCGTCGGGGTCGTCGGGGGCGTGATCGAGCACCTTGGCGTAGAGCGCGGCCGCGGCCCGCGGATCGTCGTCGAGCTCAAGGGAGGCCGCCAGCGCCCAGGCCGCGGGCGCCTCGTCGGCCGCGTCGGGCACCGCGCGCAGGGCCCGGAGGGCGGCGGCGCGCTCGCCGCGGGCCGCGAGGGCCCGACCGACCCCCAGGGCGGCCCGCGGGTCGTCGGGGATCGCGTCCCGCACGATCTCCCAGCTCGCCAGGGCGGCGCTGAGCTCCCCCCGCTCCTCGGCGGCCAGCGCAGCCGCCCGCGCCGCGGCAACGGTGGGGCTCTCCTCGAGGGTGCTGGGCGGGGGCGCGGCTTCGGGCGGCGGGCCCTCTTGGGCGCCAGCCGGGCCCACGGGTGCCAGCAGGCCCGCGCCCACCACCAACACGAACGTCGCTGTGCGGGCAGCATGCACCAACGCCATCGTCTTGGCTGTCGATGGATGCCCTGAGCGCGACAGACCTGTCGTCAACTGGCGCAATGCGTACGACGGTCTTGTTGGTCGGAGAACACGGTCGGCTGCCCCATCCGACAGTTCTGTCGGGCCACCATGAAGGGGCCTCGACGCCATCGTCGGATCGGCCTTGGACGAGGATCCTGCCCACTGGCCGCCGGGGACGCCCGCCCTCATGGGCTGCCGCGCCCGCGCTGCAGCTCCCGCACCCGCAGGCCGAGCTGGTTGAAGCGCAGCTGCACCTTGCGGCCGTCGGCCGGGTCGCCGAGCAGCGCGCCGGCCATCGCGCCGAAGTCGCCGCCGTGCAGCAGGTAGAGCGCGGTGAAGTACTGGCGCTCGACCTGGACCGCGAGCCGGTTGAGGCCGCCTTGGGGCTGCAGCTGCACGGCCGCCCAGAGGCCCTCGCCGCTCAGCCCCGGGGCGCGGAGCAGTCCGGCGGCGGCCGGCGGCGGCGCGGCGACCGGCGGCGCTGCCGGGGCCGGGATCGCGGCGGCTGGCGCGCTCTGCTCGGCCCGCGGCGCCTCGGTGATCTCGGCAGCGGCGATGCCCGGCGCGGCGGGCGGCGGGAGCGGCTCGACCGCCACCGGCCCGCTGGGCTCGGCGGCCCACGGCTCCGCGGCGCCCCCCGCGGCGCGGAGCAGGTCGCGGACCAGCTTGGGGCGCACTTGCACCACGTCGGGGCGGGCGCCGAGCGGCCCGCCGCGGTCTGCGCCGACCAGCTCGGCGAGGGTCAGCGTGACGGCGTTCTCGACGGTGAGCGCCAGCTCGCGCAGGTTGCCGGGCCAGGCGTGGCGCTTGAGCTCGCGCAGGCTGCGCTCAGGGAAGAGCAGCACCAGCACGCCGTCCTTGGGGTCGGGCAGCGGCCCGCGGGTCCAGGCCCGCAGGCTGCTGAGGCTCGGGCGCGGCAGCAGCTCGCTGAGCGCGCCCTCATCGGACAGGCGCTGCACCACGAACTGCAGCAGCCCCTCCAGGTCGCCGATCCGGTCGGTCAGCGGCGGCAGCCGCACCGTCGCGGCCGGGTTGAGCCGCATGTAGAGGTCGGCCCGGAAGCTGCCCTCGCGCACCCGCCGGCCGAGGTCCTCGTGGGTGGCGACGACCAGCTTGACGTCGACTTGGCGCTCGCGGCTCTCGCCGAGCCGGCAGAGGCTGCGCTCTTGGAGGACCGTGAGCAGCATCCGCTGCGCCTCCTCCGACAGGTTCGCGATCTCGTCGAGGAAGAGCGTGCCGCCGTCCGCCTCTTCAAAGGCTCCTTTTCGGTCGCTGACCGCCCCGGTGTAGGCGCCGCGGGCCGCGCCGAAGAGCTGGGCCGCCACCAGATCTTTGGGGATGGTGCTGAGGTCGACCGCGACGAAGCGCCCCTTGCGCCCGCTGCGGGGGTGGATGAAGTGACGCGCGATCAGAGACTTGCCCGTACCGGTGGGCCCGCCCAGCACCACCGGCAGGCGCCCCCGGGCCAAGACCTCGAGCCGGCGGCGCAGGCGGCGCATCGGGCCGCTCCGCCCCCACCAGACCGGGCCGTCCCGCTCGGCGCCGAGCCGGGCCTCGACCGCGTTGCGCACCATCGCCCGCAGCGACTGGGCGTCGAGCTCTTCATCCCCGAGGAAGTAGGTGTACTCCTCGGCTTGCTCGCGGTCGGCGGCGGCCTCGAGGCCCTCGCCGCGGGCCGTCATCAGCAGCACCGGCAGCTCGGCCCAGCGCAGGCGCAGCGCGTCGAGGATGTGCAGGCCCTGCTGCTGGCGGGCCCGGCGGACCGCGGCGGGGTCGCCCGGCGCGCTGAGGCCCAGCAGGTCTTCGACGGGCAGGTCGAAGTGCAGATCAAGCAGCACGGCGTCGATCTCGTCGCCGCCCGCCTCGAGCGCCGCGCGCGCCTCGGCCCAGGTGCGGGCGGGGCCCTGCCAGCTGTGCTCGGGCATTACCCGCTGGCACAGCGCGAGGGTGCGGTCCTGGTCGTCGATCACGAGGAGGTTCGCCATCTCAGCCTCCCGCGGGTGCCGGCGCGGCGCTGGCCGCGGCGCCCGCGCGGACGGGGTTCACGCGGACCGGGCCGCGGCCTGCAGGGCCCGGCAGGCCGCCTGGACCCCCCGGGCGGCCGCCCCGAGGCGGGCAGCGAGGGCCTCGGACGCCGGGCCGGGCGGGGCCCGCAGCAGGTCCGCCTCATCGCGGATCACCTGCATGTGTGCGTCGAGGGCGACCAGCGCGGGCAGCCCGTCGAGCGCCGCGGGCAGCGCCGATCGGCGCTCGGCGTAGACCGCGGCCGCCGGCTGCGCGCCGCTCGGGCCCCGCCGGGTCTCGAGCAGGTCCTCGCGGAGGGCCTGCCACCGCGTGGCGAGGTCGGCCTCTGGCGGCAGCATCCGGACAGACAGGTGCACGTACTTGCCGAGATCGTGCGCCAGATCAGCGATCTGGTCCGCCGCTTCCCGCAGGTCGCCCTCGGTCACTCGCGCCACCGACCGTCTTTGCCCCGGCGCCGGGGGGCGAGGCGCTCGGCGAAGCGCGGCGGCGGGTCGGGCAGCAGCTGCGGGTCGAGCGCGAAGGTCCAGGTCACGCCGGTCTGGTCCTGCACCGCGGCGCGCACCACCACCCAGAGCGGCCCGGTCGCGCTGGTGGTGCCCTCGAGCTCGAGCACCG
>JBJONS010000013.1:0-7551 GCA_046051725.1 Pseudomonadota bacterium
TCCAAAACAGCATCCAGCTCGGTGTGGCCAACGAGATGGTCTTCCTGCCGGCCACTTGGATCGGGCTGCTCGTCCTGGTCGGGCTGATCCTCGGCCTCGGCGCGTCGACGCTGTCCGTGACGCGCTTTCTTGCGCGGGCGGCTTGATGCGGCGCCGCGTCGCGCTTGGGCTGCTGCTCGGGTCCGCCGCGCTGGGCGCCGGTCCCCTTTGGGCCCAGCAAGACGAGTTCTCGCGCCCGCTCGCGCCCCCTTCTGCCCTGCCCGGCGGGGGTGACCCCCGGGGTGCGCTGGATCGCACCCGCGCCGACGAGGGCAGCATCCTCGACCAGCTCGCCACCATCGACCAAGAGCTCGGCCGCGCGCTGACCGCCACCGTCGAGCTGCAGGCCCGCGCCCAAGCGCTCGAGCAGGCGCGGTCGCAGCACGCGCTCGAGGTGCAGGACGCCGACGCGCGGCTCGACGTGCTGCGCGGGTCCGCCCGAGACCGGGTGCGGGGCCTGTACCGCCTGCACCGCCAGGGGGTGGCGCGCGTGATCTTCGGCGCGCAGGACCCGATCGAGCTGCGCCGGCGTGGCCGCTACCTGCTCGCCTTGGTGCGCGCCGACGCCGATCAGCTCAACGCGTTCACCAGCGTCGCCGCCGCCCGCCGCGCGGCCATGCAGGCGGTCGAGAAGGACATCGAGCAGATCGGGCACTTCAAGGCCGAGCTCGCCGCCCATGAAGAGACGCTGCGGGTCCAGCGCCAGGACCGCCTCAGCCTGCTCCGCCAGATCCGGTCCGAGCGCGACCTCGCCCTCCGCGCGATCTCTGAGTACGGCGTCGCACGGGGCGATCTCGACCAGCGCCTGGGCGCGATGCCGCCCGCGCCGTCCGGGGGAAGCGACTGGGTCAGTCCCGAGGGCGCGCCGCCGGCCGAGCAGGCGCCCGTCGGCAGCTTCCGCGACACCTATGGGCGGCTCCCGTGGCCGGTGCATGGCCGGGTGATCCACCGCTTTGGTCCCTACACCGACCCGCTGAGCGGGCGCCCGATGACCAGCCAGGGCCTCGACATCGCCGCCGAGCACGGCGAGCCCGTGCGCGCGGTCTTCCCGGGTCGCGTGCAGATGGCCGAGTACATCCGCGGTTTTGGCCAGACCGTGGTGCTCGAGCACGGCGCCTACCTCACGCTCTACGCCCACCTCGGCAGCGTCCGGGTCACCCGCGGGCAGACCCTTCGCGCGGGCGAGGTCGTCGGGCTCGTCGGGAACACCGGCCTGACCGATGAAGAGGGCTACATGCTCACTTTTCAGGTCCGGTACAACAACAGCCCGCAGGACCCCATGCTGTGGCTGGAGCGGCGGTGAGCGCCCGCCGCTTCGCGGTGTGGACCGGGCTCATCGGGGCCTGCACCCTGGGCTTTCTCCTTGGGTTGGGCGCGGTTCGCAGCGCGTTCGCCGCTGGGCGCTCCTCCTACGGCGCCTTGGGGGTCTTCGCCCGCGCCCTGCACACCATCGAGGAGCGGCACGTGGACGGGCCCGCGGCGGACGCCCTCCTGGCCGCCGCCATCGACGGGATGGTGCAGAGCCTCGACCCGCACTCGGCCTTCCTCGCCCCAGCGGCGCGGGTCGCGCAGGCCGCGGCCACCGAGGGCGACGTGGAGGGCGTCGGCCTCGAGCTGCGGCGGGCGGACGGTCCGCTGGTGGTCGATCGGGTGGTCGTGGGCGGCCCGGCCGAGAAGGCAGGGGTCGCCGAAGGCGCCGAGCTGGTCGAGATCGACGGCCGCGCTCCGCGGAGCCGGGCCGAGGCCCAGGCCGCGCTCGGCGGGGCCCGCGGCGCGCCGGTGCGGCTGCGGCTGCGGGGCGCTGACGGGGCCACGACCGAGATCACCGTGGTGCGCGACACCTTCATCGACGTTCCCGTGCAGGCCGAGCGTGAGGGCGGCGTGCTCTACCTGCGGGTCGACCGCTTCACCCGGGGGGTCGCGGGTCGGGTCCAGGCCCTGGTCGAGGCGGAGGCCGCCGAGGCGCCGCTGACCGGCGTCGTCCTCGACCTGCGCGACAACCCGGGCGGGCTGATGGACGAGGCAGGCCGGCTGGTCGACCTCTTCTGCGGCGACGGGCTGGTGGTCGAGACCCGGGATCGGGGCGGGGCGGCCATCGACCGCTACGAGGCCAAGGCGGCCCCCGACGACCGGAGCGAGCCCCTGGTCGTCATTGTCGACGGCGACTCGGCCAGCGCGGCCGAGCTGACCGCCGGCGCGCTGCGCGGGCTCGGGCGGGCGACGGTGGTCGGCGAGCAGACCTGGGGAAAGGCGAGCGTCCAGCACCTCTTCGCCTTTGACGACGGCGGCGCGATCAAGCTCACGGTGGCCCGCTACCACCTGCCCGGCGGTGAGCAGGTCGGCGAGCGGGTGGGGCTGCGCCCGGCGCCCGAGGTGGACCGCGGCCGTCGCCTGCGCGGCCGGCTCGCTCGGATCGAGGCAGAGGCCCGGCGGGCCGCACCGACCGACAAGGCGCTGCTGGACGCCATCCTCGCCGCTGCAACTGAAGAGGACTGGGAGCGGGCCCCGATCCCCCGCGGGGGCTCGCTCGCCGCGCGCCGCGCCGCCGATCCGCAGCTCGAGGCCGCTTGGCGGGCCCTGAGCGGGGCGCCCCGATGAGGCCCGCGGGCGGCGGCCGAGGGGGCCCGTGAGCGAGCCGCCCCGCTTCCGCCTGAGCTGGATCCTGCTGCCGGCGCTCACCCTCGCCGCGCTCTGGCTCGGGATCGAGCGCCTGCCCGGGCTGCTCGCGCCGGCGCCCGCGGCGCCCACCGCGGTCGGCGCCGATCCGATCGGTCAGGCCGCCGGCCGCGGGCTCTTCCCCGGGGGGCTGCCGGCCGGCATGCGGCTCGACGCCCTCCGTCATGACGGAGAGGCGTGGAGCGCGTCAATCTCGTCGGTCCACCTCCCGCCGATCGACGAGCTCAAGCCGCTCTTGCGGCGGGCCCGCGAGGCGGGCTGGGAGGCGCACGCCACCGCTGTGGGCAGCACCGGCGCCGAGCTCCGCCTCTATGGCGACGGGCGCCTCGTCCTGCGCGCCGAGGTCCAGCCAGAGCGGCAGCCGCTCCAGCGGGCCGCCGCCGCCCCCACCAGCCGGGAGCGCCCGCTGATCGCCGTGGTCATCCACAACCTCGGCGACGACGACGCGGCGCGGCTGGTCGAGGTGCCCCTGCCCCTCGGCTTCGCGGTCCTGCCCTACCGGCCGCACGGGCCCCGCCTCGCCCGGGAGGCCGTCAAGCGCGGCCATGAGGTGCTGTTGGAGCTGCCGCGCGCTGAGTCTGGCAGCCCCGACGCGCGCGCCGCCGCCCTGGCCGCCGTGCCGTGGGCCAGCGGCGTGTTGGCCATCGGCCGCCCGCCGGCCTCGCTGCCTCCCCTCCCCTTCGGCGCGTTCTTGTCGGACGCGGGCGCCGAGGGCCACCGCCGGGCGGGTGAGGCCGGCTACCGTCCGGTGGACGTCATCGTCGCGGCCGACCCGGTCGCGGGCCTCGCCGAGGCGCAGCGGCTCGCCCTCCTCCACGGCGCGGCGACCATCGTGATCGACGCGCGGCACGGCGCGCTGCGCGAGGTGCTCGACTGGGCGGCCCACCGCGCCGAGGCTGACGGCTTCCGCCTCGCGCTGCCGAGCGAGGTCTCGCGGCTCGACGAGGTGGTGGGCCGGGCCAGCCTGGGCGCGGGCCCGGCGCCGCTCCCAGGCCCGGGCGCGGAGCTGGGCCCACCGCCAGAGGCGCCGCCGATCCCCGCCGATCCGCCGGCACCGGAGCCCCTCCCGCCGCGGCCGCCCCGCCCTCCCCCGACGACCGGGAGAGATCTGGGCACGCTGGAGCTGGACGGGGAGTGATCGCGCCCGTCCCCTCCCCTGGCGGTCGCTGCGGGGCGCGGGGCGGAGGGCCCAGGGGAGGAGGCGCTTGGCCTGGTTCGCGGGCTCCCCGCGCGATCAGCGGGAGAGCGCGGCGCGCAGCCCCCCTCTCGACGCCGCGGACCCTTCTTGGGCGCGGAGCTCGCCGTAGAGGCCGGCCAGCTCGACGAAGGCGCGCAGCACGACCCGCGGCTTCGCGCCGGTCTGCTCGCCCCGCAGGCGCGGGCGGTGGGTGACCGGCACCTCGCGGATCGACGCGCCGCGGGCGCGGAGCTGGGCCAGCAGCTCGGTGTTGACGAAGGCGCCCTCGCTGCGCAAGGCGAGCTCTTGGAGCAGGTCGCGCCGGAAGACCTTGAACGCGCAATTGACGTCCCGCACGCTCAAGTCGAAGGTGCGGTTGACGAGCTGCCCCCAGGCCCAGGCGTTGAGGCGCCGGTTCCACGGGTCCTGGCGCTGGGCGCGGTAGCCGATCACGACGTCGTGCCAGGCCGAGAGGTCGAGGAGCGGGCCGAGCTCGGCGAGGTCGAACTGCAGGTCGGCGTCGGTGAAGGCGACGCGCTCGAGGCGGGCGGCGTGGAAGCCAGAGCGCAGCGCGGAGCCGTAGCCGCGGTTGCGTGGGTGCTGCACGAGGCGGACGCGGGGGTCCTCGGCCGCCGCCGCCCGGACCACCGCCGCGGTGTCATCGGCGGACCCATCGTCCACGACGATGATCTCGAAGTCTTCGCACAGCAGCGCGAGCTGTCGGCGGGCGCCGGGCAGCGCCACGGCGAGGTTCTCCGCCTCGTTCAGCGCAGGGAGCACGAGGCTGAGGGTGGGGCGGAGCGGCATGGGGCACGGCGGGGCGCGGGGGGCGTCGGGCGGGAGGTGCCGCGGCCTGCGGCGGGCGGGTCAGTCGGCGCTGACGCGGAAGTCAAGCGGCAGCGCCTCGCCCTCAATGGGGTACGCGACGGTGTTCCCGACGACGTCGGCCGCGGTCAGGTAGTACTTCATGCCGCTCCCCGAGACCTCGTCGCCGGGGATCTGGGCCCCGAACAGGTCGTCACCGGCCGAGGAGAGGGCCAGCTCGGACCAGGTCGTGACGTCGTTGCGGCGGTAGAAGACCTTGACCTCACCGATCTCGCTCTCGAGATCGATGACCGTGGCCTGCACCAGGGCGGCCTGACCGAACAGCTGGGTGCCCAGCTGCTCGTGGGTGATCTCGGGCGGGTCTTCGTCGACGTCGGCGCCGGTGTCGTCAAAGCCGGTCTTGATGGCCTCGGTCCCGCCGCCGCCGCAGGCGGCGAGCAGCAGGCTGAGGGAGAGGGCGCGGCGCGGGGGCGAGCGGTGCATGGCGGCTCCTGTGGCGGGCGGGCTCAGGCGAGGACCTGTCCGACCAGATCGTAGTCGCTGGCGCGGGTGATGCGGACCCGGCGGAGCTGCCCCGGGCGCACATCCGCAGGGGGGCCGTCGAGGAAGACCTGCCCGTCGACATCGGGCGCTTGGCTGGCCAGGCGCGCGCTGATGACCTGGGGGCTGTCTTTGCTGGGGCCATCGACCAGCACGGTGTGCTCGGTGCCGACCAGGGCCGCGTGCAGCTGGGCGGAGATCTCGCGCTGGACCTCCATCAGCACGCGCTGGCGCTCGAGCTTGACCGCGTCCTCGACCTGATCGGGGAGGGTCGCGCCGTGGGTGCCGTCTTCTTGGTGGTAGGTGAAGACGCCGACGCGCTCGAAGCGCTGCGCCTTGACGAAGTCCACCAGCTCAGCGAAGTCGGCGTCGGTCTCACCGGGGAAGCCGACGATGAAGGTCGTGCGGACGGCGATGCCCGGCACCGACCGACGCACCCGGTCGAGGATGCGCTCTTGCCCGGCGCGGGTGACGCCCCGGCGCATGGCCTTGAGCATCGGGCCGCTGGCGTGCTGCAGCGGCATGTCCAAGTACTTGACGATCTTCGGCTCTTCCGCGATCGCCCGCAGCAGGCTGTCCGGCAGGCCGATCGGGTAGGCGTAGTGCAGGCGGAGCCACTCGAGCCCGTCGATGTGGCTCAGCGCCCGCATCAGGCCGCCGAGCTCGCTGCCGTCGGCGAGGTCCCGACCGTAGGCCGTCGAGTCCTGGCTGACGAGGTTGAGCTCCTTGACGCCGCTCTGCACGAAGCGCTCGGCTTCGGACACCAGGCTCGGGATGGTCCGGCTGCGCAGCTCGCCGCGGAGGGTCGGGATGATGCAGAAGCTGCAGCGGTGATTGCAGCCCTCGCTGATCTTGAGGTAGGCCGAGTGGCCCATCCACGAGTTGACCCGCGGCGCGGTCTCGTCGTGGAGGTAGAGCGGCGTATCGACGTAGCTTTTCGGCGCCTCGCCCGCGCGGGCGGCGAGCAGGTCGTCGATGCGGTGGTACTCGCCGGTGCCCAGGAAGTGGTCGACCTCGGGCAGCTCGGACTCAAGCGCCGCGCCGTAGCGCTGGACCATGCAGCCGGTGACCACGAGCTTCTTGCAGCTGCCCTTGGTCTTGTAGCCGGACATCTCGAGCACCGTGTCGATCGACTCTTCGGTGGCCGGCTGGATGAAGCTGCAGGTGTTGACGATGATCACGTCCGCCATCTCGGGGTCGTCGACCATCTCAAAGGGGCCGCGTTGCAGCTTTCCGACCATGACCTCGCTGTCGACCCGGTTCTTGGGGCAGCCGAGGCTGACGAGGTGCACACGTTCTGTCACGGAGACTCCGGCCGGCGGAGAGCGGCGGCGGGGGCGTCGTCAGACGCCGGAAAGCGCAGGGCGGACCAGCCGAAGGGCCGGCGGCGCCCGGCGGCGGCTCAGATGCCGCTGTTGATGACTTGGACCCCAGCCGGCGCGGTGAAGCTGAACTCGGCGTCTTGCATCGGGGTGTTCAGCTTGATGGCCGAGAAGGTCAGCTCGGTCACCTCGCCCATCGTGCCGGTGATCGTGACCCGCTCGAGCATGTACTTTTTGCGCGAGATGGCCAGCTCGACCTTCTTGAACTTGGCGTTGGCGTCCTTGGGGCTGGCCTCGACCACGTAGGAGCGGGTGCGGTCCGCGCCGCCGCCGGCGAGCAGCTTGAGGTTGAACTTCTGGTCGAGCTTGCCCAGATCATCGAGCAGCACGCCGATGTCGGCGCCACCCGCCTGGCTCAGGTCGTTCATCACGATGACCTGCTTGCTGGCGGGCGTGTACAGCCACATCTGCTTGCCGTCGGTGATGAAGTGGCTCTGCGGCTCGCTGACGAAGTCCCAGCGGGCCTTGCGCGGCTTCTTGACCTGCACCTTGCCGCGCTGGCGCTGCTCGCCCGCCACCGGGGAGCGGACCACCTGCACAAAGTCGGCCCGCAGGCTGCTGACGTCTTTGTAGGTCGCCTCGAGGGCCTTGACGAGCTCGGGGACCGTCGCCGGCTCGGGCGCCTCTTGCGCGGCGGCCGGGCGGATCCCCAGCGCGAGCGCGGGCGCGGCCGCGAGGGTGAAAGCGAGGACCAGGCGGCGGAAGAGGGCCTGCATGGCGAGCGACTCCGAGAGGGGGCGGGGCGCGGTGGGTGGCGCAAGAGGCGGCAGCGACCGCGCGCGCTTGAACCGGGGCGACGGACCTTTGGTCCCCTATCTCCCGGGGGCCCAAGCAGAAAGAGCGGCGGGGCGCCTGTGCTTGACAATGGGGTCAACATCGTCGGGGCGCGGCGCGCCGCGGGCTCGCTCAGCT
>JBJONS010000014.1:0-4554 GCA_046051725.1 Pseudomonadota bacterium
AATGGCCATTGAAGTCAACCTGCATTAGCATCGGCATAGACGGGGCCGCCCCGGCGCCCGCGCCCGCGGGCGGTGCGCCCCGCCCGCCCCCGCGCTCGACGCGCCCGCCCGCCCGAGCGGAGGATCCCGCATGCAGCTCCTCGCCACACGGCCCGCGCCCCAGGGCCTCCACCGCGACGGGGGCCCGCCCGCTCCGCGCAGCCGCGCGCCCTCTGGCTCCGCCGCGCCGGCCGCATCTGCTGGGAATGGCGCACCACAGGCCTCTCCGGTGGTGCGCGCGATGGCGCTGGTGGCCGACGAGCTGGCCGCCGCCGAGCAGGTGCTGGTCGACGAGCTGCGGGGCGGCGAGGCCGCGGTCGCGGCGATCGGCGGCTACCTCGCCGAGGCCGGCGGCAAGCGCCTGCGCCCCCTGCTCACCGCGCTCGGCGCCCGGGCGGTCGGGTTCACCGGTCCGCTGCCCCGCCTGATGTGCGTGGGCGAGGTGCTGCACCTCGGCTCGCTGCTGCACGATGACGTGGTCGACGAGGCCGACGACCGCCGCGGGCGCCCGGCCGCCCACCGCGTCTTTGGCAACGCCGGCGTGATCTTGACCGGGGATGTCTGCCTCGCCCGGGCGGTGCTGCTCGCCGCCGAGGCCGGCGGCCTGCGCCCGGTCACCGAGCTGGGGCGGGTGGTCGTCGAGATGAGCGAGGGCGAGGTGCTTCAGCTGCGCCACCGCGGCGACCTCTCGCTGCCCCTGCCCGCCTACTGGGACATCATCGAGCGCAAGTCGGCCGCCCTCATCGCCTGGTGCGCCGCCGCCGGCGCCTGGGCCAGCGACCAGGGGGCCGCCGCCGACGCGCTGGTGGCCTATGGCCGCGGGGTCGGCGTCGCCTTTCAGGTGACCGACGACGTGCTCGACTACATCGGTGATCCGGCGGTGACCGGCAAGGCCCGGGGCCGCGACCTCTGCGAGCGCAAGCTCACCCTGCCCCTGCTGCTGGCGATCGAGCGCGACCCCGAGCTGCGCGGCCTGCTCGGCCACCTGCCCGCGCCCCAGGCCCTGCGACCCGCCGAGCTCGAGGCCCTGGTCGAGCGGGTGATCGCCACCGGCGGCCCGGCCGAGGCCCTCGCCGTCGCCCGCGCCCAGGTCGAGGGGGCCGTGGGCGCCCTGCACGAGCGGCTCCCGCCCTCGCCCTTCCGCGAGGGCCTGGTCGCGCTGGGCCACCACCTCGTCGAGCGGGTGCGCTGATGGCCGGCCTCGTCCCGGTGGCCGGCGCGGCCGACCGCGCGCCCCAGGTGCGCGAGATGTTCGACACGCTCGCGCCCAGCTACGACCGCGCCAACCGCATCATCAGCATGGGCCTCGACCAGGGCTGGCGCCGCCAGGCCATCGCCGCGCTGGGCCCGGCCGCCCAGGGCGAGGTGATGGACCTCTGCGCCGGCACGCTGGATCTCAGCGTCATGCTCTGCGCGGCGGGCGCTCGGCGGGTGCACGCGGTCGACTTCGCCGAGAAGATGCTGCAGGCCGGCGCCCACAAGGTCCCGGCCGGGCGCGACGTGCGCCTCATCACCGCCGACGCCCGGGCCTTGCCCTTCGAAGACAGCGCGGTCGACGGTGTGATCGCCGGCTTCGGCCTGCGCAACGTGCCCGAGGTCCACCTCGCGCTGGCCGAGTGCCACCGCGTGCTGCGCCCGGGCGGCCGCCTCGTGGTGCTTGAGTTCTTCCAGCCCGAGAGCCTGCTGTCGAAGCTGCTGCAGGGCAGCTACAACCGCTTCGTCATGCCGGCGATCGGCGGGCTGGTCAGCGGCTTTGGCCCGGCCTACCGCTACCTCGCCGGGTCGATCGACGCGTTCATGACCCGCGGCGACTTCGAGCGCACGCTGCGGGCCCAGGGTTTTGCCGAGGCCAGCGGGCGGGAGATGTTCCCCCCCGTGGCCGCCCTGGTGGTCGCGCGCAAGGCCGAGGTGACCCATGCCCGATGAGCCCTCCACGGGCGGCGGTGAGCCCCCCTCCACACCGGTCCCGGTGACCCGGCGGGTCGTGCTGGGCGTGAGCGGGGCCAGCGGCGCGCCCTACGCCGAGCGCATGATGCGCTTCTTCGCCGGGCCGGGCCGGGCCGCGGGCATCGAGGCGCACGTCGTCTTCAGCAAATTTGGCCGGCTGAATTGGGCGGATGAGGTGGGCACCGACCCGGCCAGCTACGGCCTGCCGCTCTACAACCCCGGCGACATGACCGTGCCCTTCGCCTCGGGCAGCGCGCGTTTTGACGCGATGTGCGTGGTGCCCTGCTCGGCGGGCCAAGTCGGGCGCATCGCCACCGGGGTCAGCGCCGACCTCATCGGCCGGGCGGCCGACGTCTTCCTCAAAGAGCGCCGCCCGCTGGTGCTCGTGGTGCGCGAGACGCCCTACTCCCTGATCTTGCTGCGGAACATGGCGACGCTGACCGAGGCGGGCGCCACCGTGATGTCGGCCGCGCCCTCCTTCTACTCCCAGCCCAAGACCATCGAGGCGCTGCTCGACACCGTCGTCGCGCGGGCGCTCGACCGCATGGGCATCGACAACAGCCTGATGAAGCGCTGGGCGGGCCGCGACCCGTCCGCTGGAGGCCCCGCATGAGCCCCCGCACCGCCGCTGAGCTCTCCCCCTCGACCCTGCGCGGGCTGCGCGCCGCCGGCCTCGGCGAGGTGGCCGACAAGGTGCTGAGCGACACCCGCCTGTCTTTCGAAGATGGCGTGCTGCTGGCCCAGTCCACCGAGGTCGCGCTGATCGGCGCCCTGGCCAACCTCGTGCGCGAGCGCCGGCACGGCGACCGGGTCTACTTCAACCGCAACGTGCACATCAACGCCACCAACGTCTGTGAGGCCAGCTGCGTGTTCTGCAGCTTCGCGCGCCTCAAGACCGGCGACAAAGACGCGTGGACGATGGGGGTCGAAGACGCGCTCAAGCGGCTGCGCGTGCTCGACGACAGCGTGCTGACCGAGGTGCACATCGTCAACGGGCTGAACCCCGACCTGCCCTACGACTACTACACGACCCTGCTCTCAGCGATCAAGGCCCACCGGCCCGATCTGCACATCAAGGGCTTCACCGCGGTCGAGATCCACTACTACGCCCAGAAGTATGGGATGACCTATGCGGAGGTGCTGCAGACCCTGGTCGCCGCGGGCCTCGACAGCATCCCCGGCGGAGGAGCCGAGATCTTCCACCCCCGGGCCCGCAAGAAGCTCTGCGACGACAAGGTCGACGCCGAGGGCTGGCTCGAGGTGCACCGGGTCGCCCACCGCCTGGGCCTCAAGTCGAACTGCACGATGCTTTTTGGCAGCATCGAGACCCTCGAAGAGCGGGTCGACCACCTGCTGCGCCTGCGCGCCCTGCAAGATGAGAGCCTGTCCGCCGCGTTGACCGACCCCCAGCACGGCGGCGGGCACTTTCAGGTCTTCATCCCCCTGCGGTTTCACAACGACAACAACCGCTTGGCGCGCCTCGCCAGCCCGACCGGCTACGACAGCCTGCGCACCATCGCGCTCAGCCGGCTGCTGCTCGACAACATCCCCCACGTCAAAGCCTACTGGCCGATGCTCGGCACCCACGAGGCCCAGGCGGCCCTGTGGTTCGGCGCCAGTGACCTCGACGGCACCGTGCGCGAAGAGCACATCTACCACATGGCCGGCGCAGAGACCCCCCAGGGCCTCAGCCGCGCCGATTTGGTCGATTTTATCGGGTCGGCCCGCCGGGTGCCCATCGAGCGCGACACCCTCTACGACGTCATCTTGCGCGAAGACCCGCCCGCGCCCCTCGCCCCCTGCCCCGTCCCCGCCCGGCTCGGCTGGGTCGGCTACACCAACGCCCTGCCCCTGATCCAGCACCTCGACCGCGACCAGCTCTCGCTGCGCGCCGGTCACCCCGCCGAGGTCGCCCAGTGGCTGCGCGACGGCGAGATCGATCTGGCGCTCTTGCCGGTCGGGGCGCTGCTGTCCGACAGCCCCGCCCGCCACGGCCGCGACCGCGCCGGCGGCGGCTGGTCGGTGGTGCCCGATGTGTGCATCGGCGCCGATGGCCCCGTCGACAGCGTGCTGCTGGTCGGTGATCTGCCGCCCGAGCAGTGGGAGGTGGTGCAGCTCGACGGCCTCAGCCGCAGCAGCGTGATGCTGGCCCGGCTGCTGCTCGAGCAGGGCCCGCTCAAGGGCCGCCTGCGCGCCGGGCTGCGCGTGGTCGAGGTGCCCAGCGGCCAAGGGCTGGTCGGCGTGGGCGGGGCGGTGGCCGGGCTGGTCATCGGCGACCGGGCGCTGGCGCTCGGCGAGGCCCACCCCCACCGCCTCGATCTGGCCGCCGAGTGGCGCGCCTGGACCGGCATGGCCGCGGTCTTCGCGGTCTGGGCCGGCCGCCCTGACCTCGACCCGGCGGTGGTCGAGCACGTGCGCGCCGCCGGCCTGCGCGGGGCCGCTGACGTGGCCGCCGGGCGCCTGCCCCCGGGCCTGAGCCCGGCGCACCAGCGCTACCTGCGCGAGAACATCCGCTACCAGCTCGATGACCGCGCGACCATGGGCCTGATGCGCTTCGCCGCCCTGGCC
>JBJONS010000015.1:0-8528 GCA_046051725.1 Pseudomonadota bacterium
AGATCGCTGAGCTTGGCGGTCAGGTGGTCGGCGGGCAGCGGCAGCTCGGCCTGGGCGACCAGATCGGCGTTGGGCCAGTCGCGGGCCGCGGCGCGGCCGGGCGCGCCGACAACGCCGAGGACCACGGCGAAAAGGACAAGGGCGGAGCGCACCACCTCGGACAGGAGCACGGGCGCGCGGGGCCGCGCCGGGCGGGTCGAGAGGAGCGCGGTGCGCGGGCCAGCAGGCGGGGTCGAGCGGTCAGAGCGGGGCAAGGTCACCTCAGGGGCGCGGGTCAGCGGGCGGCGCGCACGAAGCTCAGCATGTTGTCGGGGAGGGTGCGGGCGCTCAGCGCCCGGGCGACCGAGGCGGGCACGCTGCCCCCCGGATCGCTCACCGCGGTGTAGGTCAGGGTGGCCGGCGCGCCCGGCCGCAGCTCCCAGCAGCCGTGGCTCAGCGCGACCTCCATCGCGTCGGGGTGGCGCTGCTGGATGGCCGCGCGCACCTCGGCGGCCTCGCCCGGCGGCAGGATGCTCCAGCAGCGGCGGTGGTGGCCAGGAACGCCGGCCAGATCGCGCTCCTCGACCGCGTGCAGCACCCAGTAGCGCTGGCTCGAGGGCAGCAGCGGCGGCGGGCGCATCACCTGGTAGAGCTGGCTCGCGCGGCCCTGCCGGGCGTAGACCTTGGACTCGGCGAGGCTCTGGCCGACCGCGAAGTGTCCGTCGATGCGGTTGATCGCCGCCCACAGCCGGGCGAGGTCGACCTCGGGGGCGAGCTCCAGCACGCCCTTGTAGGCGGTGGTCCCGACGCTGGACAGGGCGCGGGCGTAGACGACGATCCCCTCGTCTTCGTGGCGCTGGTGCAGCGTCCAGCCGCTGGGCGCGGCGAGCTCGCGGTGCACGCTCGGGTGGAGGCCGCCCGCCCGCGCGGGGGAGGCGGCGAGCAGGACCAGCGCGGCGCCGAGCAGCGGCGCGACGAGGGCCCGCAGCGCGGCGGAGGTCCAGGCGCGCGGGCGCCGGGGCGGGGGGCTTGGTGCTGCGGCTCGCATCGACGCTCCACGTGGAACGGCGCGGACGGTAGCACGGCGGCGCGGGGCCCGCGGCGGCGGCGCGGGATCGGGAGGCTAAGCTGGCGCCGATGCGCCCCCCTCCGACCACCGCCGACCAGCTCTGCCCGCGGGCCCGCGCGGCCGCGGCCCTCCTGCTCGCGCTCGGCTGTGCTCCGCCCAAGGTCTCCCCGGGGGATGAGGCGGAAGACTTCGCGCCACCGGACACCGCCGGGGGCGAAGGCGGGCCGCCCGTGGTCGACGACCCCGGCGCGGTGGTCTGCGCCGATCCCGAGGCCCGCGAGCGAGAGGGCGCCTTCGTCCTGTGGGACCGCGGCCCCGACTGGGCCCTGCAGCGGCCCCGGGGCCTCGACCCCACCGCGGATCACCAGCGGGCCGCGGGGGTGTTGGTCGAGGATCTCAACGAAGATGGTCTGCTCGACGTCTTTCTCACATCAGAGCTGCGCTGCCAGCTGCTCTGGGGCGCGGCGGATGGCACCTGGACCGACGCCGGGCCCGGCGCGCTGCCCGAGGGCGAGTGCAAGGCCTGGGGGGTGAGCGCGGCGGACACCGACGCGGACGGCGATCTCGACCTGTTCCTCGCCCGCGACGGCGCGCCCGACCGGCTCTGGAGCAACGAGGGCGGGCGGTTCACCGCCGCGTCCGAGCGCGGGGTCGACGCTCCGGCCTGCGGCAGCCGCAGCGGCTCTTGGGGCGACATGGACGGCGACGGCGATCTGGACCTCTTCGTCGCCCGCCACCACGTGCTCGGCCGCGGCCTCGACCCCTGCCCGGCGGCGCCGGCCTTGGCCGGCTGGAGCATCCCGGGCGGCGACCCCAACGGGCTGTACGAGAACCTCGGCGACGGCACCTTCGCGGACCGCAGCGAGGTCTTCGAGCCCGTGGCCCGCTGGGGCTACACCTTCACCGGCGGCTGGCTGGATCTGGACGCCGACGGCGACCAAGACCTCTACCAGATCAACGACTACGGGGGCCTCGCCGCGCCCAACCTGCCCCTGCTCAACGACGGCGCCGGCGGTTTTCGGTCGGCGCCCCCAGCCCTGGGCCTGCAGATCGCCGGCGACAACATGAGCCTCGCCGTCGGTGATCTGAACGATGACCGCGTGCCCGACTTCGCGGTGGCTGACATTGACGCGATGCACCTGCTGCTCAGCGACGGCGCCGGCGGCTGGTACGACAGCGCGGTCAGCCGGGGCCTCGTGCCCGACGGGAGCCGCGACCAGCGCGCCGGCTGGGGCACATCGCTCAGCGACCTCGACAACGACGGCCTGCTCGACGTGATCACCGTCTTTGGCCCCACCGAGGGCGTGATGCTCGGGGTCGAGCCCGGCCCGCTGCTGCAGCCTGACGCCGTGTGGATGCAGCGCGCCGACGGCAGCTTCGTCGACCGTGCCCGCGCGCTGGGCCTCGACGGCACCACCAACGGCCGCGGCCTCATCGTCGCCGACCTCGACGATGACGGCTGGCTCGACATCCTGAAGGTCGACTACCGCGGCGGCCCCGCCCAGCTCTGGCGCCAGCGCTGCGGCGACGCGGCCTGGCTCACCGTCCGCCTCGAGGGGCCCCCGGGCAACCCCCGGGCCGTGGGCGCGCGGGTCGAGCTCGAGGCGGGCGGGCGCCGGTTCACGCGCTGGCAGGCCGAGGGGAATGGCGGCCTCGCCAGCCAGGGGCCTGGCGCCCTGCACTTCGGGCTGGGGCAGATCGACGAGGTCGACGCGCTGCGGGTGATCTGGCCCGATGGCCGGGTGGATGAGCTCGGGCCGGTGGGGGCGCGGCGGGCGCTGGTGGTGCGGCGGGGCGGCTGAGCACCCTCACCCCTCCTTCACCGCAAAAAGCACCACCGCCGCGCCCTCATGGAGCACCTCAGCCGCGCCGAGGCCCTCGCGCTCGCACAGCGCGGCCAGCGCCCGCGGCGCCCGCCGGGCGGTCGGCCACTCCAGCAGGTGGTCTTGCAGGGCGCTGTCCGGCGCCGGCCCGAGGCCGAGCAGGCAGAGCTGCCCGCCGGGCCGCAGGTGCTCGCGGCACCAGCGCAGCAGGTTGCGCAGCAGCTGATCGGGCAGGTGCTCGACCAGGCCGTCGATCACGATGAGGTCCTGGGGCTCGTGCCAGGCCACGCTGCGGCCCAAGGCGATGGCGGCGAGGTCCTCTTGGACCAGCTTGAGGGACACGTTCCCGGGCCGGGCGCCGAGGCCGGCGTCGAGCCAGGCCAGGGCCTCCCGCGCGCCGTCGAGCGCCCGCACCGTCGCCCCCTGGCGGCCGAGGTGCAGCGTCAGGCGGGCCAGCAGCACGCCGCAGCCGACGCCGACCAGCAGCAGCTCGGCCGGGCGCTGGGTCGGCAGGCGCTTGCGCAGCCCCGCGGCGGCCAGCGGCACGCGCTGGCGCAGGGCCCGGGTGCTCGGCATGGCCAGCAGCTCGGCGTCGAGCAGCTTGCCGAGGCCGCCCTCGCCGCGGGGCTGGTCGAGCAGCACGTGCGCGAGCAAGCGCGGGTCGCCCGCCCGGCGCGCGTCGGCGTCCAAGGCGAGGGCCCCCAGCGTGGACCGCACGAGGTAGGGCCGCAGGGCCGTGCCCAGGGCGGCGCCGGCGACCCGGGCCCGCTCGGGGTCGAGCCCGCCGTGGCCGAGCCAGGAGGCGAGCTCGCCGCTGAGCGCCCGTAGGGTGCGGGCCACGAGGTCCTTGGGGCGCGGATCATCGGGATCCCGGCCGAGCATCGCGTCGGCCTCGAGCAGGCCCGCCCGGGCGTCGGCGGCGAGGCGCTCTACGCGCTCTTCGTCGGCCGTGCTGAGGCTGCGCGGGCTGTTGCTCGTGCCGAGGCTGCCCACCACCGCGTTGCTGGCGGTGTTCCGCAGGCGCGCCGCGACGGTGCCAGCGACCGCCTTCCAGAAGGCCGCCTCGACCGCGGGCTGGGCCTGAAACAGCCCGAGCAGCCGACCGCCGTGCAGGCGCAGCACCGCGCCGGGGCCATCGGCGCGCACGTCGGCGGCCCGCGGGGCCTGGTCGACCAGGGCCATCTCGCCGATGAGCGCGCCGGGGTGGACCGCGTCGAGCACCACCTCGGGGCGGCTGCGGGTGTCGACGATCTCGAACCGGCCGCGCTGCACGACGTACAGGTCGTTGCTCTGCTCGCCGCGGCGGATGATCTGGGTGCCGGCGGGCACCTCCACCAGATCGCCGGCGCCGATCAGCGCTTGGCGCGCGGCCTCGGGGAGCTGGGCGAGGAAGTCGGTGGGCACGGGGCCTCCAGCGGGCGGTGGGCCCGGCCGCGGCCAGGCGGTCGCGGGTCCGGGCGCGGGCGGGCCCGCTCAGGGCGCGGGCAGCCGGCGCAGCGCCTCGCGGACCGCGGGCGTGTTGGGGTAGCGCTGCAGGCAGGTCTCGTAGACCCGGCGCGCCTCGCGCAGATCGCCGCGGGCCAGCAGCAGGTTGCCGAGCAGCAGGCTGCCGCGCTCGTCGCCGGGCCGCAGCTGCAGCGCCAGCAGCGCCTGTCCGATGGCCCGCTCGCCTTCGCCGCGGCGGGCGAGCAGCTGGGCGAGCAGCAGGCGCGCCTCGAAGTCGTCCGGCGCCAGATCGGTGGCCCGGCGGGCCGCCTCGACCCCGCGGCCCGGCGTGTTCGTCGCCGCCCAGGCCTGGGCCAAGCGCCGCCACTCGAGCGGGTCGCGGCTGTCGCTGGCCGCGAGCTGGGCCTCGAGGGCCTCGGCCGCCGCCGTGCTGTCGCCCCGGGCGCCCTCGGCCCGGCCGAGCTCGGCGAGGATCGCGGTGACCGCGTCTTGGCGCTGGGCCTCGCTGAGCTGGTCGGCGGCGCGGTAGGCCACGTGCACGCCGCTGGCGAGCTGGCTGGTGTTGGCGTAGGGCGCGAGCTTCAGCGCGGCGCGCAGCTCGACGGCGGCGCGGGCGGGCTCCTTGGCCTTGAGCAAGGCCGAGCCGAGGCGCGCGGCCACGGTCCCGTCCTCGGGGTAGCTCACGCGCAGCCAAGCCAGCCGGCGCACCGCGCCCTCGTGGTCGCCGCCAGCGGCCCGCCGCTTGGCCTGAATGCTCCACAGCGCGCCGTTGTCGGTGATCAGCGCCCGGGCCGCGTTGGCCGTGCCGTTGGCTTGCTCGGCCTCGGCGCAGAGCCAGAAGACCGCGGCCGCCTCGGCCTGCACCCCTGCCTCGGCCACCGCCGCGGCGCTGGCCCGGCCGGCGAGGCTGGTCGCGCGGGGGCAATTCCCGGCCCGGGCGTGGGCCCAGGCCGCCGCCGAGAGCGCCCGTGGACCGCCGCCGAGCGGGATGACCTCTTCGGCGGCCGAGACGGCCTCTTGCAGCTGCCCGGCCGCCAGCCGGACCTCGAGCAGCCGGGCCCAGGCCGCGGCGTCCTTGGGGTTGGCCTGCACCAGCGCCTGGGCCGCCTCAGCGGCGCTGGCGCCCCGCCCGTTGGCGATCAGCGCGTCGACCGAGACCTCTTTGCCGCCGGGCACGTTGGTCTCGGCGGCGACCTGGGCGGGCACGATCGCCCGCTCGGGCTCTTCGGTCTCGAGCCAGGCCCGCGCGATGCCGACCAGCGCGGCCGGCTCGCCGGGGCTGGCCTCGAGCACGCGCTCGTAGGTGCGCACCGCCGCGGTGTAGCGGCCGTCGGCGCTGTAGGCGTCGGCTTGGCGGAGCAGCTTGCGGGTGCCGCCGCAGCCGATGATCCCGAGGATGAGCGCGAGGCCGGCGAGGGCCCGCGCGGCGGGGCGACCGGACGGCGGCGCGCGCATCAGGCCTTGCCGCCCAGCAGCCAGTAGGGGCTGCCCGCGAGCTGGGTCTTGAGCTGCGTGATCTCTTGGGGCATCAGCTCGAAGGTCTGGGGCTGGCCGGAGCGCGGGTCGAACTGCGTGGCGAACCAGCGCTCGCCCTTCTTGCTCTTGTGCAGCATCAGGCCGCGGGGGTCGTCGTAGACCGGCACCAGATCAGCGGCGGTGAGCGGCTTCTTGGGGTCTTCGGGCGCCTCTTCGGCCTTCTTCTGCTCGGGTGCGGCCGGCGGGGCCACCGGCTTGGGGGCGGTGGCCTCGAGGACCTCTTCGAGCTCCCACTGCACCTCGAGGCGCTCGCCGCGCAGCCGGCCCTCGACCGCCTCGCGCACCTGGGCGCCGTGGGGCCCGATCAGCAGGACCCGGAGCTGCTCCTTGATGGCGTCCTCGTCGTCGAACTTGCGCAGCTCGTCGACCAGGGCGTCCACCTCGGCGTGGATGGCGGCGTGGATCTGGGCGGCGTTGAGCCCCTCGCCCGACCCCTCGGTTCCTTCGGCCGACTCGTCAATCATGGTGGTCCTCTGCGGGTGGGCGCGCGGGGCGCCGATGGGGAGGGCGCCCGCCGGGGACGGCGGGGCGCGGGGCGCCTCGGGGGAGGTGGGCGCGTCGTGCGCTCCCTTGCGCCCCCCGGCGCGCCTGACAAGGGGAGGGTAGCCTTGGGGGGGCCGGCTCCCGCAGGATGTCGGCGAGAGTGTACTTGCTGACGCTGTTCTGGTGCGCTGATCTCGCGGCCGTGCCGCGGGCGGCTGGCGCTCGGGGCGGCCCGCCTCCGGCGCCGCGCTCCGACGATCCTGCGACAGGGTCGCGGAAGCGCGCGCGCTGGCGCTCCGCTTGGGCTATTGTCGGCCTGCGCACGGACACGTGCGCACGCGCGCGGGGCCCGCCAGGGGCCCTTGAGGGGAAGCCGGTGAAATTCCGGCACGGTGCCGCCACCGTAAGCCGGGCTGTTCGCAGCCTGGCGAGTCGGGTCGCCTCACGCGCGCGGGTTCCACCCACATCCCCGGTCCAGGGATGGGTGGGGCGGTCGAGGTCGTCTCGGTTGCTCCCCCTGTCATGTCCATCGGGGCGGAGTCGATGAGATGCTTCGCCTGCACACTGTTTTGAGCGCGCCCACCCGCCTTGGGCTTCGCACCCTCCCCTTGTTCTGCGCGCTCGCCGCCGCGGCCTGCACCGCCGAAGAGAAAGACGACACCGGCGCCGCTGCCGATGAGGGCGGGGACGGGACCGCCGACGGCGCGGACGGCGCCGATGGCTCCGATGGGGCCGACGGCACGGATGGCGCGGACGGCACCGACGGCACGGATGGGTCCGATGGCAGCGATGGGGCCGACGGCAGCGACGGCAGCGACGGCTCGGATGGCGGCCCCGCTGACCCGATCGCGGTGGCCGGGTCCTGGGTTGACGACTGGGGCGGCGCCCACGCGGTCAGCGACAGCCTCTGGGCCAGCGGCAGCTCGACCTTCGTGATCAGCGCCTACGACAACGAGATCGGCTACGCGCTCGCCCAGAACGGGGCCGAGAACCCCTGGTCGCCGGGCCTGTTCAGCCGCTTTGACTGGGCCTGGATCGAGGGCGAGCTGCGCTACTGCCAGAGCGCCTACGACGCCCCCACCGAGGCCGACGCGCTGGCGCTGCCGCGGGCCGACGCCGCCGATCTCGCCGGCGGCTGCGGCGGCTTCTCCTGGACGACGCTGCGCGCGCCCTTCTCGCTCACCGGAAGCTGGGACGACGCCTGGGGCGACCAGCACGAGATCGACGCCTTCTCCTGGTGGGTCGGCACCGCGGGCTTCGCCCTCGCCGAGGTCAACGAGGCCGAGCGCTGGCTGGTCGCCCAGAACGACGCATCGAACAGCTACTTCCCCGGCCTGTGGTCGCGCATCGACTGGGCCCCGTCCGAGGACGGCGGCATCTGGATCTGCCAGACCGCGTACAACGCCGAGAGCCGCGAGGACGCCGCGGCGACCCCGGCCGCCGACGCCAGCGATCCGGCGACCGGCGGCTGTGGCGGCTTCTCGTGGACGGCGGCCCGCCGCGCCCTGCCGATCAACGGCAGCTGGGACGACAGCTGGGGCGGCAGCCACGACATCAGCGCCTGGGCCTGGCGCTCCGGCACGTCGATCTTTGACGTGCTCGAGGCTGATCCCGAGGCCGGCTGGCTGGTCGCCCGCAACGGCGACGACAACCCCTGGTCGCCGGGCCTCTACAGCCGCTTTGACTGGACCTGGGACGCCGACGGCCAGCTCTGGTATTGCCAGACCGCCTACGCCGCCGAGAGCGCTGAGGCGGCCCGCGCCACCCCGCCGGCCGACGCCAGCGATCCGGCCAGCGGCGGCTGCTCGAGCTTCTCGTGGACCGCGCTGACGGAGCGGCTGTGACCGCGGCCCGCGGACCCCGCGGGCTTGTCCTCCTCCTCACCCTGATGGCCTGCGCGTCGGGGGAGGAGAAGGGCGGAGTCGGCGGAGATGCGGCCGGGCAGGGCGCAGGCGACTCCGGCGCCGCAGAGGGCGGCGGCGACGCCGGCGGAGACGGCGCGGCGGACGGCGCAGACGGCGCGGCGGACGGCGCGGATGGGGGCGACACCGGCGGCGCGGGGGACGGCGGGGACACCGGCGCCCCGGCGGTGGTCTACGACCCCTGGCCCTTCGCCGACGCGGTGCTGTCCTACAGCCCCGGGCCGGCGGCAGGCTACGGCCAAGATCGCTTCCCTGACGTCGTCTTTGGCC
>JBJONS010000016.1:0-7744 GCA_046051725.1 Pseudomonadota bacterium
TGCGCCTCGGGCCCCTTGTCGCCCACCGCCTCGTGGTCGGCGAAGACCGCAAAAGGCCAGACCAAGAAGCGCTTGCGGCCCCGCACCACGAGGGTCAGGGTCTCGAGGCTGTCTTTGTGGACGCCAAAGAAGGAGCGCTGGGTGTTGCTGATGAACAGCTCGGCGTGGCAGCCCCCAGCGGGGAGGCCGCGCCGCGCGGCGATCTGGCGCACGACCCCGACCGCCCGGGCCCAGAGCGCGCCGCCGAGGCTCTGGGCGTCCTCGATGACCATGCCGATCTGGGGGCCGCCGGGGCCCGCGGCGAGGCGGGCCTCCCAGGCGTCGAGGCCCTCGCCCGGCGCCGGCAGGTGGGCGTCGAGGCGAAAGCCGACCGGGCGGCTGCCGCTGTAGATCCGCGGCACGAGGCTGCTGTCGCCGTCCTCAAGCTGGGCCCGCAGGGCGGCTAACCCCGCCGCGAGGTCCGCCTCGGACAAGGCGAGGTCGGGGCCGGGCTGGGTCCAAGCCGCCGGGGACCGGCCCCAGAGCTGCCCGCTCAGCGCGTCAAAAAGGGCGGAGGAGGGAGCGGAGCGCGGGTCGGCCGCCATGGCGGCTCCTCGTTCGGAGGGAGGAGGGGCCGCGGAGGGCCGGGCGTCGCCGCCCGACCCCCCGGGAGCCCACCCCAGCGCTGGCGGACCAGCCCCGGGGCTGCGCGCAGCGGGAGCCACGCGCGGGGCGCTGGCGAAGGGGGCCGCGGACGGCCCCGCCCGCTCAGCGGCGGCCGAGCCGGCCGGCCTTGACAGTGGACTTCACGTTCATGGGTCACTCCTGGCCCGTTGTGGGCATACCGAGCCTACACCTCGCGGCCCGTCGGCGCCAGCGGGCGATCAGCCGCGGGTCCTCCGCGCCGCGGCCTCGCCGAGCGCGTGCAAGGTCAGGCGGGGGTCCTCGCCCCGCGCGTGGGCCGGCAGGGGGCCGAGGCGCACGCCCTCTTCACCGGGGTGGAGGCTGTCTTCGGCGATGGGGTGGAGGTGCTCTTCGATCAAGCTGCGGAGGGTCTCGGGCAGCCGCTCGGTGTGGATCAGGTCGAGCAGCAGGCCATAGCTGCCGCGCCCGGCGCCCCGCAGGCCCGGCGGACGGGGCCCCACCAGCAGCACCGCCAGCGCCGGACCGCTCTCGCCGGGCTCGATGCGCCCGAGGTTGTGCGCGGCGGCCAGCCAGTGCAGCAGCGGCGGCCCCTGGTCGGGGCGGGGCTCGGCGAGGCGCAGGCCGAGCTGCAGGCCCGCCGGCGCGCCGGCCGGCGTCTCGGGCAGGGTGACGCGCAGCAGGCCATCCTCGACCGTGACCCGCAGGTCTTCGATCCAGAGCTCGGCGGCGCGGCTGGCGCGGGTGCCCTGCGCGGGGTCCCAGTCGAAGGCCTCGTCGCAGAGCAGCAGCAGGGCCGCCGCCGGGTCACGGGCGGCGCGCACCGGCTCGCCCCGGGCGCCGTGCAGCAGCACGGCCCGCACCGCGGCGGCCCAGGGGCCCGCCGGATCGGCCCGCTGGGCCACCGGAACGGCCTGGAGCAGCACCAGCGCGCTGCTCAGGGCGTGGTCGGGGGCGCCGGCCCGCTCTTGGGCGGCGATCCACGCCTGCAGGCCGGGCTCGCCCTCGAGCAGCCCGGCCCGGGTGAGCGCGTCCCGGGCCTCGACCACCAGGGCCTGGCCGCCCTCGCGGCGCTTCTCGTCGGCGCGGGCCCGCGCGCCGGCCAGCAGGGGGTCTTCTTGGCGGGGCGGGCGCGGAGGCCCCGCCGGCTCGCCGTGCGCGCCGTGCAGCGGGCCGCGCTGCGGGTCATGCTGGGGGAACCAGGCGAGGCCGCAGTCGTGAAACAACGACGCCAGCGCCATCGCCGCGGCGAGGCCCTCGGCCTGGGCCCGCAGGCCGGGCGCGCCGCGGGCCCCGACGAGGCGGGCGGCGAGGCTGGGCGCGCCGGGCGCCCCGGCAGAGGGCGCGCCGGCCGAGAGCAGCAGCTGGGCCAGCAGGTAGTGGTCGATGACGTGATCGACGTGCTGGTCGCCGTCTGTGGCGCCGCGCCCCGGCCGGCCCTCGGCGAGCTGGTCGAGCAGGTCCTCGATCGGCGCCCAGACCAAGCCGCGGAGCTGGCGGGCGTGCAGGCGCACGAGCACCTGGCCCGCCGCGCGCACCTCGGCGTCGATCTGCGCCGGATCGGCGCCGTAGAAGACCTTCTGGCGCAGCAGGGCCCGCAGCAGGCCGGTCAGGGCGCGGTCGGCCTTGGCCTGCAGCGCCGCCGGCAGGCCCTCGAGCGCCCGGTGGGCCAGCAGCTCGGCCACCAGCCAGAGCCGGAGCCAGGCCCGCACGGCGCCGATCGCGTCGGTGCTGCGGGCGCGGCGGCTGGTGCGGATCGGCCGGCCGGTTCGAGCGGCGAGCACGCCGGGCAGGTCGGCGGCCAGCGCCGCGTGCAGGGCGGCGCGGGCGGCGGCGGGCAGCGGGTCGACCCCGGGCTGGGCGCAGGCGGCGGCCTCGGCGGCGCAGAACAGGCGCAGCTCGGCCCCCCGCGCGCCCGGCGGGCCCGCGCCGTCCAGGGCCGGCGGCGGCAGCGGGCCCCGCTGGCTGGCGATGACCCAGAGCGCGACGGCGTGCCGCGGGGCGATCTCTTCGCGCAGGGCCGCGGGGGCCGCGGCCCGGTCGGCGGCGCCGCCCACCGCGCGCAGATCGGCGAGGATGCCCTCAATCAGGGTGTCTTCTTCGCTCACGAGCCCCGGCGCGGCCGGGCGCCAGCCCCCCTCGACGAGGCGGTGCATCAGCCGCCGCGACAGGCGCTCGCCGAGGCGCAGGGCCTCGTCGGCGCCGGCCGGGCCCGCCGCCCGCAGGGCCCGCAGGTGGCCGGCGGTGAAGGCCGCCGCCCGCCCCAGCCAGGGGCGCAGGGGCCGGCGGTCATGAAACAGCAGGAATTGCAGCTCGAGCTCGGCGTCGGCGACGCCGCTGAGCAGCCGGTTCTTGGCGGCGACCGCCGAGCGGGCCCGCACCGTGCCCACCGTCTGCAGCACCGCCTGGCGCGCGCCCAGATCGGCGCGCAGGGCCGCCAGCAGGTCATCTTGGCGTCGGTCGACCGGGTCGAAGGGGTCGGGCTGCAGGCCCTCGATCCGCAGCAGCAGGCCGCCGGTCGGGGTCGGCCAGCGGGCCTCGACCCCCGCGCCCGGCGGGCCGGGCAGGGCCAGCGCCTCGGCCCGGGCCGGCGCGGGCGCGGGCGGCGGCGGCGCGGGGGCACCCCTCGGGTCGTCGAGGGCGGCCAGGGCCCAGCCGCCGGCGGCCTCGGGGGCCCACCAGGCCACGGTCACCCGCGCGGCGAGCACGAGCTGGGCCAGCGCGCGCGCCAGCGCCAGATCGACCTGTTCGACGCTGACCTCGTCGAGGTCGGCCCCGCCGAGCAGGCGCCAGAACCGCGGCAGCAGCGGACCGAGCGGGCCGGCCCCTCCGCCCGCACCGCTCACCGGGCCTCCGGCGGGGCCGCGCGCACCGTGGCCGCCTCCTCGTCCCCGTCCTCCTCTGGATCGCTCACCTGCAGAGCATCGTCGAGGAAGCCCTGCAGATCGTCAAAATCGACCGGCTTCGGCACGCGGCGCAGGGGCCCGAGGCGCGGGTGGGCGAGGCCCGGGCGGGCCAGCAGCTCGTCGACCTCGGGGTCATCGAAGGCGCTGACCACCAGGAGGGGCAGGCCGCGGTTGGCCGCCAGCGGCGCGGGGTGCAGCAGGGGCTGGGCGGCCGCGCGCACCGCCGCGGGCAGGCCGGCGAGGGCCGCTGGATCGCGCAGGTGGGCGGCGAGCAGCGCGCCGCCCCAGACCGAGCGGGCCGCGGCGACCCCGTCGGTGGCCGGCGCCAAGGGCAAGAGCTGGTCGAGCAGGGCGGCGTCGAAGGCCTCGGCGGCGAGGGCGGCGGCGGCGTCGGCGGCCGAGGTGGCCCAGCGCACGTCCCAGCCGAGCGCGCGGAGGCGGTGCAGCTCGTAGAGGTAGTGGCGGGGGCCGTCGTCGTCGATCCACAGCAGGCGGCGGGGGGCGGTCATCGGGTCTCCGCGCGGGGCGAGGTCACCCCGCGGCGGGCCCAGCCTACGACGGGGCGGGCGGCGGGTCGCGCCATCGGATGTCCGCCCGCGCGGGGCGCAGGCCGGGCGCCTTCGCCTCAGCCGGGGCGCGGCTTCCGGGCGGTCCAGCGGTGGGGCAGGCGCAGGGTGAAGCGCACCCGGTGCGGGCTGGTCGGGCCGCGGTCCTCGCCCTCGGGCGCGCAGGCGTGGCTGACCTCGCCGCCGGCGGCGGTGGCCAGCAGGCCGACCAGGAAGAGCCCCAGCCCCTCGCCGTGGATGGCCCGCAGCGGGTCCCGCGCCGCGAGCCGGGCGCCCGGCAGGTAGAGGCCCTGGGCCACCCCCTGCGGGATCGCCGCGCCGAGGCTCTCGACCCAGAGGGCGACCGCCGGGCCGTCGATCTCGACGCCGACCGTGACCGGGCGGTTGTAGAAGCCGTACTTGCTCGCGTTGTCGAGCAGGTTGGTGAACATGACGTCCAGCGCGTCTTCATCGAAGGGGAAGCGCAGGCCGGTGCCGGTGCCCCAGGCCCAGCGCAGGCTGGCCCCGCGCTCGGCGAAGGCGGCCTCGTAGCGGCGGGCGCAGCGCTCGAGCAGGGGGCGGAGCGCGGCGTCGCGGGGCCGCAGGTCGGGGGGCTGGCCGGCCTGGACCATCGCCAGCGCCCGCTGGTTGCGCTGCCAGGTGCGGAGGGCGGCGCTCTCGATCTGCACGCGCTGGTCGGCCTCGTCGACCTCGGCGAGGGGAGGGTCGGGCAGGCGCGCGAGCAGGGCGAGCTTGCGCGCCGCGCTCTGCAGGCCCTGGGCCGGGCCGAGCAGCGCGTGGCGGAACAGGCCCGCCTGCAGCTTCCAGCGCGAGCGCAGGGCCTCGCCCTCGAGCAGCAGGGCGACGGCGCGGGCGAGCTCTCGGGCGCGCTCGGCGTCCTCGGCGTCAAAGTCGGGCGGCCGCAGCACGAAGAGGTGCCCGTGCAGGTCGGGGTCGCTGCCCAGCGTGATCGGCAGGGCCAGGGCGGCGCCGCGGCCCAGCGCCCCGCGGCCGGCGTGGGCCGGGCGGGCGCGGCGGTCCTCGGCGGCCCCGAGCGCGGCGCTGAGCGCCTCGAGCTCGTCGAGATCGGTCGAGGACAGCGCGGTGGACGCGCAAGAGAACAGGGCGCGCCCGCCCTCTCGCGCGCGCACCGCCACCGCGCAGCTGCGGCCCAGCGCCCGCCGCAGGTGGGCCTCGAGGCGGCCGGGCAGGGCGGCGGTCAGCGCGTCGGCCGGGGCGCCGGTGAGCTCGCGCACGAGCTGGTCGAGCTCGGCGCGCAGGGCGGCCAGCTCGGCCTGGCGGCGCAGGCGGGCGGCCTCGTCGAGCACGCGCTCGGCCACCTCTTCGACCTCGGGGCCAAAGGCGCCGCTGCCCTCGAGGCGCATCAAGTGCAACACACCGTGCAGGTGGTTGTTCGCGCGCACCGGCAGCCGCAGCCACGAGCGCACCGGGCGGCCGGTGTGGGCGGTCGGCTCGTGCAGCAGCGCCCGGTCGAGGCTGCGCATCCACACGCTGTCCTCACCGAAGAGGTCGGCCGAGCGGGCGGAGCGGGCGCCCTCTTCGGGCGGCTCCAGCGTGCGGCCGTGCAGGGCCCGCCGCAGCGCCTCGGGCAGGCCCGGCTCGACGAAGACCGCCCGGGCGGCGTGCTCGCGGCCGTGCCCCTCGGCGAGGATGGCGATGTCGGCGTCAAAAGCCTCGCGCAGGGCCGCGGCGGCGGCCTCGAGCGGCGCGGCGGCGGCCCGGACCCGGCTGAGGCAGGCGGCCTCGAGCTGGCGCAGGTGGCGCTGGAGCAAGGCGAGGGCGGGCGGGGCGAAGGCGCGCACCGCGCGGGCGGTGGCGGCGCGGGCGATGAGCGGCACCCCGAGCAGCTCGCCGGCCCGGTGGCGGGCGGTCTCGGCGTCGAGCGGGCGCTCGCTGCGCAGCAGCAAGAGTCCGCCGCGGTGGGCGCCGAAGCTGACCGGCACGAGCTGCTGCACCCGCGGGGGCAGGCCCGGCTCCTCTTCTTCGGCCTCGCCGCTCTGCTCCCGCAGCGCGGCGTCGAGCGCGGCGGCGCGGGCGGCCGGGTCGAGCCCCCAGCGCACCGCCCCCTCGTCGAGCAGGCGGCGGGTGCGGGCGGCCGGCGCGTCGAGCGAGGCGGCGGCGACCACCGCGGCCATGCCCGGGCGCTCGGGCTCATCGAGCAGCAAAATGGCGTGCCTGCCACCAGAGATGCGCAGCAGCTGCTGCAGCACGCGCCGGCCAGCCTCGCGGGCGCCGCGGACCGCGTCGAGCTCGGCGCTCAGGGCTTGCAGGGCCGCGAGCTCGACGTCGGTGCGGTCCTGCTCGATGGCCCGGGCCAGGGCGGCGGTGACGTGGGGGGCGAGCGCGCTGAGCGTGGCCCGATCGGCGGCGGGGTCGAAGGGCGCGGGCGCCTCGCGCCAGACGGCCAGCGCGCCCACCACCGGCGGAGCATCGTCCAGCGCGCCGTCCTCGGCGTCGAGCGCCCGCAGGGGCAGCAGCAGCTGGGCCCGCTCGACGTCAGCCACCGCGCCGGTCCACAGCTCGGCGGCGGCCCGGGGCCGCAGGCGCTGGGGCCCGTGGCGGCCGCTCTCGCCCGCGGCGCTGCCCGGGCTGCCGTCGGCCTCGGGCGGGGCGTGCACGACGTTGAGCCAGTCGTCGTGCAGGATCACCCAGTCGGCGAGGCCGTGGCGGGACGACAAGGTGGCCGGGCGGGCCTCGGCCGCGGCGGCCCCGGTGCGGAAGACCTGCTGCAGCAGGCGACGGCCGCGCGCCTCGGTGAGGACGATGAGCTTGACGCCATCGGCGTCGAGGCGGGCCGCGACCTCGGCGCAGACGGCCCGCAGCTTGTCGGCGGCGGTCTGGCTCGACGAGAGGGTGGTGGCGATGCGGGCGATGGCCGCCTGGTCGCCCGCCATGCGGGCGAGGCGCAGGGCGAGGCGCAGGGCGTCGGCCACCTCGTCGAGCACCGCCCGCAGGCCCGGGTCGGCGGCGCGGTGGGGCGGCGGCACCACGGCGACCTCGAGGCCCTCGCCGGGCGCGGCCGGGTCGGGCGCGGGGCAGGGGCGGATCAGCGGGGCGGCCCCGGGCTCGGGCTGCACCTCGAACCATGGGCTTGGCGCGCGGCTGCTCAGCGGGGCGCGCAGGCGCAGGCCGCGCAGGCGGAGGGCCCGGCCGCGCAGGGCCCGGCTGATCAGGTCGACCGGGTCGGCCGCCTCGTGCGGATCCGCGAGCTGCACGCTCAGCGCGGCGCTCAGGCCCCGCTGCAGCTCGCCGCGCTCGCGCAGCCACGCGGCGGCGAGGCCCCCGAGGGCGGCGAGGTCGGCGAGGCGGGCGAGCGCGGCGGGCGCCGGCAGGTGGGGCGCGGGGTCGGCGAGGACGAGGGCCTGGTCGGGCGCCAGGGGCAGGGCGACCAGCGCGCGCCAGGGCGCGCCGCCGCCGAGGCGGGCGGCCTCGGCGGTGTCGGGGATGACGACCAGCTCGTCGAGCTCGAGGCAGACCCGCAGCAGGTCGGGCGGGAGCAGCCCGGGGTCGGCGCCGGGCGGATCGGCGGCCACGAGGCGCTCTGCGCCCCCCGCGCTGCGCGAGAACAGCCCTGCCCAGCGCAGCCCGAGCTGGGCGCGGGCGAGGGCGGGCACGGCGGCGAGGGCGGCGGCGGGGTCGGCGGACGGCGGG
>JBJONS010000017.1:0-4084 GCA_046051725.1 Pseudomonadota bacterium
AGACCGCGGTCAGCGGTTTTCTTCTCAGCATGGTCCTCGTGTGGCACGGCACCTTCACGATCAACAGCCTCTGCCATGTGTGGGGTTGGCGGCGCTACGCGACCACCGACACCTCGCGGAACAACATCTGGCTCGCGCTGCTGACGCTGGGTGAGGGCTGGCACAACAACCACCACCACTACATGCGGTCGACGCGCCAGGGCTTCTTCCCCGGCGAGATCGACATCACCTACGGCGTGCTCAAGGTGATGGAGCGGCTGCGCCTCGTGTGGGACCTGCGCGAGCCCCCCGCCGAGCTGCTCGCGGGCATGCGCGACCAGCGGGTGGGACTGCCGGCGATCCCCACCGCGGGCCGCCGCTGAGCGCCCGCCGCGCCCGGCCGCCGTTAGACCGGGGGCGGAGGTGGCCATGACCCTGAGCCGTTCCGCGCGCATCGAGCAGGCCCTGCAGGCCCAGTTCGCGCCCTCGCGCCTCGAGGTGGTCGACGAGAGCCACCGCCACGCCGGTGGGCCGAGCGCCGAGAGCCACTACAACGTCATCCTCGTCGCAGACGCGATGCGCGGGCTGCGCCCCTTGGCCCGGCACCGCGCCGTGCACGCCGCGCTCGAGGCCGAGCTGAAGGGCGGGATGCACGCCCTGACCCTCAAGCTGCTGAGCCCGGACGAGGTCGATCCCGACGCGCCCCTCGCCAACCCGAGCCCCGCCTGCCACGGGGGCGGCTGAGGTGGAGGGGGGCCGCCCCGCTCAGATGAGGCCGCCGGACAGGGCCGCGACCAGGGCTGCGCGCCCGGCGGGCTTGAGGACGATGATGCTCGGCTGGGGCAGCGCGAGCAGCCGCGCGCGCTCTTCGGGGGTCGGTGGCCGACCCGAGAACACGCCCACCCGGGGCACCTGGGCGCTGAACCGGGCCGAGAGGCGCTCGAGCACGTCGACCCCGCTCTCTGCCCCGAGCCCGAGATCGGTGAGCAGCAAGTCGAAGTGGGCGCCGCCGTCGAGGGCGGCCTCGGCCGCCTCGGGCCCGGTGCAGCCACAGACCGACGCGTCGTGCCGCAGCATGCGCGTGATGGCGCGCAGCACCATCTCGTCGTCGTCGATCAGCAGCAGGCGCGGGTGCCCTGCCGGGTCCGTGCGTGGTTCCCCTCTGCGCAGCGCGGCGCCCGCCTCCACCGTCATCGTCGTCCTCCGCCCGCGCGGGGGCCTCGCCCGCCGCGATCCGCCGGGGCCGGTATCCCAATGACACAGTTTGGCCATCACGAGGTGTCCCAGAGTGGGACGCGGGCGTGGCTGGCGCTGCTGGTGCCGGGGCTCGGCTGGAGCGCGCTGCTCGTGGCGCTGAGCGCGGCCGGCCTGGCGCCCTCGCGGCCCTGGCCGGGCGTCCCGGCGGCCTGGGTCTGGCCCCTTCAGGCCACCCTCGGGCCCGTGCTGTTGCCGGCCGGGGCGGCCCTGGGGGCGGCCGTCGCCCTCCGCGGGCGCCCGGGGGCCCGCGTGCAGACCGCCGCGGCGGCCTTCTGCTGGGGCTTCGTGAGCCCTCTGCTGGTCGTTGATCTGGTGGCGTGGGGCCTCGGGGGAGCCGCCGGGCTGCGCAGCGGCGCGCCGCTTGCGCTCGGGCTGGCGGCCCTCGGCGGCCTGCTGGGGCTCGGGTGGGCCACCCCGGTCGGCCCGGGACGGGCCTGGCGCGCGGCGCAGGGCGCCGTGGTCGCGGGCGCCTGCGTCGCCGCCTGGGCCCGCTGAGCCACCCGGCCACGCCGCACGGCCCGTCGCGCCTCGGGCAGGGCGCTTCCGGTTAGCCGCGGGCGGCGGAGGGGCCGCGGGCGGGCTGCGCGCCGCGCCCGCTCCGGCCGCAGATGTCCTGGGAGTGCCGATGTCCTCAGAAGAACGCCCCGCTTGGACGCCCCAGCGCGCCGCGCCCCTCCCGCCCCTCGGCGAGCTCCTCCCCCGACCGCTGCACCGGTCGGCCGCCGCGCCCAGCGTGGCGGCGGTGCAGCGCTACCGATCCTGGCTCGACCTGCCGGTCCCGTTGAAGTCGTGGACCCGCACCGTGCCCGCGGCCGAGGCCTTGGCGCTGATCGCCGCGGTCACCCCCGGGGAGCCGCTCGACGCCTGGGCCGCGCGCGCCGACGGGCTGCTGCCCCAGAGCGAGCCGAGCTACCGGCAGACGCTGCTGCGCTTGGTCGAGCGGCTCGCGCTGGTGGTCGAGGACGGCACCATCGTCGAGAGCCCGCTGCTCAAGCTCCTGCTCGGGGCCAACGAGCAGCGCCGGCACGACCTGTTCACCGCCGCCTACGCCCTGGCCCACCCCTGGACCCTGCTGGCCTGCCGGCAGCTCGTGCTGCCCCGCCTCGATGAGGACGGCGTCGGCGCGCAGGTCAGCATCGAGGCCTGGGATCAGCTGATCGCCCGGTTCAGCGACGGCGAGGCCACCGAGGCCAGCCGCCGCAAGACCCGCAGCACCCTGATCGGCGTGCTGCAGCAGCTCGGCGTGGTCGAGCGCGACAGCCACGCCGGCGCCCCCACCCGCCTGCGCCGCGGCCAGCCCGACGCGGTGGCCTTCGGCTGGGTGCTCGCCGATCAGCTGGCCACCGAGCTGTGCGGTGAGGCGACGATGACGTGGGTGGGCCACTTCTCCGACGCGGCGATGCTGTACGCCCTCGAGCCCGAGCAGGCCGCCGAGCGGGCGGCCGCGGCGGTGCGCGCGCGGGTGCTGAAGAAGGCCGAGCTCGATGGGTCCCCGGGCGTGGGCATCTCGGCGGCCTGGGGCTTCCACCCCACCGACAAGGCGGCCAGCGCCGGCTGAGCGGCGGTCGACCGGGCCTGGTCGACCGGCCCTGGTCGGCAGGCCCGGGCTCAGGCCCGGCGGCGGCCGCGGCGCAGCGTCGGCAGCGCCAGCAGGCCGAGCAGGGCGGCGATCGGCGCGGCGCCGTGCGCGGCTGGGCTGTGGGCGCAGCCCCCGAAGCCGACGCCCTTGCCGGGCGCCTCTCCGCCGTCGGCCGCGTCGTCTTCGCCGCCCCCTGCACCGGCGTCGGCGCTGCCGCCGCCTCCGCTGCCTCCTCCCCCGTCCGCGCTGCCGTCGGCGGTTCCGTCCCCGCCGTCGTCACCCCCGCCGTCGTCGGCGATCTCGGGGGCCTCCCATTCGGGCAGCAGGTGGGGCAGCAGGGCCGAGAACCAGGCGATCCGGTCCGCCTCCGCGCCCGCGCACTCGAGCGGGAAGCCGAAGTGCGTGATCTGGCCGTCGCTCACGCCGGCGGCGCCGCCGGTGGCGTAGCGGGCGATGACCGGGTGGGCGCTGGCCAGCACGTCGGGCCACTCCACCGGGTAGCAGCCGCTCGCCGCTGGCGAGAAGTCGGCGCTGAGGCCGGCCAGCGGCCCCTCGCCGCTCACCTGCTCGGTCTCGGCGTCATCGGACTCGATGCGCACCCCGAGCACCTCGTCGAGGAAGGCGTGGTCGGCGTCGCTTCCGAGCTCGTCGAGGTCCCAGAGCGCCTCGGCGCCGCTGAGCACGAGCTTGCCGCCGCCCTCGACGTAGGCCCGCAAGAGCTCTTGCTGCGCGTCGGAGATGGCCTCGTCGAGCGTGCTCTCTTCGCCCGCCGCCCAGATCACCAGCGGGTAGGCGCTGAGCTCGACCCGGTCGAGGGCCTCGTCTGCGACGCTGTCCATGTAGAAGCCGGCGCCGGCGGTCGCCCGCCCGTGCACCGCCACGGTGTCGAAGGGGTTGAGCCGGGGCAGCCACATGCGCCGGATCTCGCCGACCCGGGGCAGGTCCTCCCAGCCGAGCTGGCTGGCCTGGAAGCGGTCGAAGGCGCCGACGATGAGCACCGGCGGCGCGCCCGCGGGCATGCGCCGCGCCCCCATCACCTCGGTGGGGAAGCTCTCGCCGCCCGGGTTCAGCGCGGTCGCGCGCACATAGACCGACCGGCCGGGGGCCACGTCGAGGACGGCCTCAGGCGCGCTGAGATCGGCGCCGTTGTCCCAGCTTCGCCCGTCTTCCGAGGTGTAGAGGCGCCACGCGGTCGCGCGGTCGCCGTAGGGGGCGCCGTCGGGCCCCGCCTCCCACCGGGCCACCAGCTCACCCCCCTCGTGGAGCAGG
>JBJONS010000018.1:0-4915 GCA_046051725.1 Pseudomonadota bacterium
GCATCCTCGCGGCCCACCTCGCATGAGCGCTCGCTGTGGGGCGCGGGTGATTACCGTTCCCGCGGCCGTCCGCGCCTTCCTCGCCGTCACGCCAGTTGACATGCGCGGCTCCTTCGGCCCCTTCGCCGGCCAGGTCCGGGCCCTCGGGTTGGAGCCCAGGACTCCCATGCCTTCGTCCTCCTGAACACGCGGCGCACGATTGTGAAGCTCCGCTTCAGCGACCGCTCGGGCTGGTGCATGACCGCTCGGGCTGGTGCATCCTGGCGATGCTACCGGAGAACGGCTCCTTCTCGCTGCCGACGGTAGCGCCGAGAACCGCGCGTGGCGCCATCGACGCGCCGACCCTCGGTCTCAGACGGTGATTCGCCGCCGATTGTGCGGAGTGTCGCACGATTATCGCAGCTTGGAACCCGAGTGCCACCCGGGCTTCTGAAGTGCCCTGCCCCCCCGACCCGGTTGACACCGACCGGGCGGCCCCCCCCGGACAGGGCAGCGCGCGGCAACACTGCCCACGACGGCGGTGACGAGCCCCGCCCCACCCGCCGCCCCACCGCCCTCGCCCCGCTGGTCCCAGCGGTGCTCTACGCCCGCGTCTCCTCGAAGGACCAGGAGAAGGAGGGCTTCAGCATCCCCGCCCAGCAGAAGCTCCTGCGCGCCTACGCCGAGGCCCAGGGCTTCCGCGTCGAGCAGGAGTTCATCGACGTGGAGACCGCCAAGCGGGCGGGGCGGACGCACTTCAGCGGGATGCTGGCCTGGCTCAAGAAGCAAAAGGGCTGCCGGACCATCCTGGTCGAGAAGACCGACCGTCTGTACCGGAACCTCAAGGACTGGGTGGCGCTGGACGGGCTGGACCTGGAGATCCACCTGGTCAAGGAGAACGTGGTCCTCTCGGACGACTCGCGCTCCCACGAGAAGTTCATCCACGGCATCAAGGTGCTGATGGCAAAGAACTACATCGACAACCTCTCGGAGGAGACCCGCAAGGGGATGCTGGAGAAGGCCGAGCAGGGGATCTGGCCGGGGCCTGCGCCCATCGGCTACCTCAACGTCTCCCGCCCCGACGGCAAGCGCATCATCGCGGTGGACCCGGAGACGGCCCCGCTGGTCACCCGGCTGTTCGAGACCTACGCCCAGGGCGACATCTCGGTGCAGGCCCTGGCGAAGCAGGCGGCGGGCTGGGGGCTGCGCAGCAAGCGGGCGGGCAAGCCCCTCGCGGTGGCGGCGATCCACTATACGCTGACCAACCTGCTCTACGCCGGGGAGTTCTCCTGGGCTGACCAGGTCTACCCGGCCAGCCACCCCCCGCTGATCAGCCGCGCGCTGTGGGACCGGGTGCAGGACCAGCTCCAGGACCGCTGCACCTACGTCCGCCGCGAGCAGAAGCACGACTTCCCCTTTTCGGGGCTGGTGCGCTGCGGGGCCTGCGCCGACGCCGCCGACCAGGGCGACCGGCTGCTGGTCGGCGAGATGCACAAGGGCCAATACGTCTACTACCGCTGCGAAGGCTGCAAGAAGGCTGGTCGGAAGGTCGCCTACATCCGCCAGGAGCGCATCGACGAGGCGATGGTGCGGGCGCTGCGCAGCCTGCGCCTGGACGAGGAGGTGCTGGCCTGGGTGCGCACGGCGCTGCTGGCCAGCCACGGAGACGAGCAGCGCTTCCACGCCGAGGCCGTCGCCCGGCTGCACAAGCAGTACGAGCAGCTCCAGCGGCGCATCGACTTCGCCTACGAGGACCGCCTGGACGGCCGCATCAGCACGGAGGCCTTCGACCGGATGGCCGAGGGCTGGCGGGTCGAGCAGCAAGGTCCGGCGCGAGGTGGAGGCCCACGAGGCGGCCGACCGCTCCTACATGGCGGAGGGCTTGGCGCTGCTGGAGCTGGCCGGCCGGGCGGTGGATCTCTACGAGCGGCAGCCGCCCGCGGAGCGCCGGAAGCTGCTCAACTTCGTGCTCTCGAACTCGACCTGGCGTGATCGTGATCTCGAAGTGGCCTGGCGACAACCCTTCGATCTACTTGCACAATCCATCGGAGCGGTGCGCCAAAACAAAGAACCCCCGAACGCAGGTTCGGGGGGTCATTCAAGATGGCTCCGCATGGTCGAGCACCTACGAACCACCGAGACGCCCGACAGCCCGCTTGTCGCCCGCGTCATCGTCCCCCGTCCACCCCACCAGAAGACCATCTCCAACGCCAAGATCAGAGAAGCGGAGAAGAAGAAGAGGGTCGTGGGGGTGCTGGCGAAGGCGCGGGAGTTCGAGGCGCTGCTGCGGGAGCCGGGGGTTGGGACGCGGGCTCGGTTGGCCTGTCGGCTCGGGGTGAGCCGCGCGCACGTGACTCAGACGATGGCCGTTCTCGGTGTTCCCGGTCGGCTGATGAACGTTCTTGTTCGTGCGGAGGAGGCGGGGGCGCCGGTGACGCTCGCCGCGTGGAGACGGGTGAAGCGGTTGCCGGAGGACGCCGCGGTCCGTGCCCTGCGGGAAATGGGGTATGGGCGCGTGGGAACGGGAACTGCGGGAACATGAGGGCCGCCGATGGGTTTCGACCGTGTTGGGGCACCAGGCTTCCGGGAGGGATGCGGCGCACGGCGCACGACGGCGCCCTCGGCCGCCTTCATCCGCCTTCGCCCCGACCCCGCTCCGCGTCCAAGGCCCGCGCCGTCGCCAGCAGCACCCGCAGGCCCCGCGGCCCCAATCGGCCGAGGAGCACGAGGAGCTCCGCGGCGTCCTCGGCGGCGTCGGCCGGCAGCGCGTCGGCCACGCCGAACAGCGCCGAGGGCGACTGGCCCAGGGCGTCGGCGATGCGAAGCACGGTCTCCACGGAGGGCCGGCCCACGCCGCGCTCGATCTGGCTCACCCACTCGGCCGAGGTGGCGAGGCGTTCGGCGAGGCGCTCCTGGGTGAGGCCCGCACCGCGGCGGTGGGCGGCGATGGTCGCCCCAAGGCGGCGCAGGAAGTCAGCGGTCTCCACGGGCGGTCCCCTGCGGTGGCGCGGCGGCGTGCGGGTGCAGCACACCAGGGAACGCCGGGCGGGGCCAGACGTCGATGACTTGAGAGAGGCGCAGGACTGATGTGTTAGACTTGTCTTGCGATCATCGGTCGCGTTCCCACCTGGAGTCCCCCATGTTGAGCCTCTCCGTCGTTCTCGGCGCGCTGGTCGCCCATGCCGCCAGCCCCACCCCGTCCGCGCCCACGGCCTCCCCGAGCCTCGCCGGCGTGTGGACCGTCGAAATCCAAGCCATGCACTCGACTTGTCCGGCGGCGACGACGCCCTCCGGCACCCAGGCGCTCCAGTGGATCGTCAGCGTCGACGCCACCGGCCAGCACACCGCCGCGGTGCAGGGCGAGACTGCCTTCCCGCGCCTGCGCGGTGCCTCCGTCGACGGCGTGCTCGTGTTGTCGGGACTGGAGCGCGACGGCGCGCTCCCGGCCGCCACCGCGCTGGTCCTCGATGGCACCCGCACGCCCGTCCACGCCCAGGCCCGAACCACCTTCCGCCTGCGCTTGGAGGACGGCACCCTCGTCGGGGACCGCGTGACCGCGACCATTCCCGCGCCGCAGGTCGCGGGCGCAGCGGCGACGCTCACGCCGTGCGTGGTCGAGAGCGCGGTGACCGCCCGGCGCGGGTGAGCCGCGGGGGCCCCTCAGGCGGGGCGCGCGCGGGCCGACAAGAGGGCGTGGAAGCGGGCCCGCACCACCCCGGACAGCGGCTCGCGGCCGCGGGCCTCGGCCTTCGACACCGTCGCCTGCGACACGCCGATGTGCGCCGCGAAGGCGACCTGCGTGAGGCCCAGCTCCCGGCGGTGCTCCGCCAGCCCGCGCCCGGTCAACGCCCGCTCCAGCCCCGGCAGCAGGCGCACCGTCCCGAGCGCCCGCGCACGCGGGCCCGTCGCCGCCGGGGCCGGCTGCGGCCGACGCGCCACCGCGAGGGCCACGAGGCGGTCCTCCACCTGGTCGGCGAGGGCGCGGTGAGCCGCGCGCACCTCGGGGTCGCCGCACCCCTCGTCCGCCGACGCGGCGAGCCGCAAACGCAAGAGCAGCTTCTCCAGGAGATCCTGGTTCGCGCACCGTCCGATGGCGGTCGCCTCGGCGACGAACAGGCTCTCCACGTCTACACCACCGCCGCCGCGCGCAAGGCGACCACCCGCCGGTCGCAATCCCGCACCAGCAGGCCCAGGTGGCGGCGGCTCTCCCCCGGCAGCCCGGCGCGGAGCTGCGCGAGCGCCTGGTCCCGCCACTGCCGCACCAGAAACACACTGTCGCACGCGGCCACGCGGGCGCGCTGCTCCTGAACGGCGTTGCGCAGCTCGGCGAGGGCCGTCTCCAGCCCCGGCTCGTCGTCGGGCGGGTCCGTCGCGGCGTCCCTGAGCCGCGGCAGGCCGGCGAGAAAGGCCCGCAGACAGTCCTCTGCGGCGGCGATCGCGGGGCCGGAAGCGGAGGCGCCACGGGCGGTGCGCGCGGGCGCGGGACGGGCCGGCGGGGACGGGGGGCGATGGCGGGGCTGCGGCATGGACGTCCTCATTGCGGAAACGTAGCACCGCCCATTCGACTCGCCACCCACTGGCGGCCTCCAACAGTTGGCAGACGCGACTGGTCGCGATGGTGGAACGCTGGAACAGGGGCATTCCGGAGCGCAGACCCCTCCGCGCACCGGAACACTGTACGGGACAGCGGATCCGTGGAATATTCGCGCGCGAATCGCCTGGGATTCCGTACTGCTCCGCTCACGATTCGTCTCTCGCGGTCACGGCGCGAGGCCTGATGTGCCAGCCCCCGCAAACGGTTCAGGCCCCCACTCGATCGTCCACCGCGGGTGCGGCTCCCAACTTCCCCGGCCTCAGCGTTCAGCGATGCCCCGCTCTCCAGCCTCCGCCCCCTGAGCCCGCGAGCGCCCATGTGGGCGGAAGCGATGGGCCGAGG
>JBJONS010000019.1:0-3469 GCA_046051725.1 Pseudomonadota bacterium
GCGCCCGGCGTTGCGCGCCCGGGCGAAGGCCCGCTTGCTGAGCGAGCCGTTGCCATAGTCGAAGGTCATCGGCGGGAAGTCATTGTTCCCGAGCCACATCATCTGGCCCATGGTCCGGTCCGAGATCATGAAGCCGCCGAACTTGTGGGTGGCGTAGGCGCTATACGGCCCCACCACCGCCGCCGCGAGGCCGGCGACCAGCGCGACCTGCAGCCACGCCTTGCGCAGCCGCAGCCGCCCCCACAGCAGGCCGACCATGAGCAGCGGCAGCATGTAGGTGGCGACCCCGCGGAACAGCACGCAGACCCCGCCCAGCAGGCCGACCAGGGCCGCGTCGCGCAGCCAGGCCCGCCCCGTCCCGCTCACCGCGTCGCGGACCCGCAGCAGCAGCAGCAGGGCCCCGAGCAGCAGCCCGCTGTACAGCACCTCGGACCAGAGCCGGAAGCTGAAAAAGGCCATGTGGAGGCTGATCGCGTACATCCACGCCGCGATGCGCGCCGCCCGCAGGTCGCCCTGCGGCGGGCCGCCGGCGGGGTCGGGGCGGGCCGTGGCCCGCAGGGTCAGGTGGTAGAGCAGCACCACGCAGCCCAGCGCCGCGGCGATCTGAAAGGGCTTGATGACGTGGGGCCAGCCGAACAGCACCCGGTTGATGCCGAGCAGGATGGGGTAGCCCGGCGCCCAGATCCACCCCGCCGAGCCGGTCATGCCCTGGCCCTGCGCGAAGCGCTCGGCCAGCTTGATGTAGGTGCACTCGTCGCGCACGCAGGAGTCGGTGGCCCAGGTGATGGCCGGGATCGCCCGCAGCAGCAGGCCCGCGCCCAGCGCGCCCCGCAGGTAGGGGTCGCGGTGCCAGGGCAGCGGCGCGGTCGGCGCGCCCGCGGGCGGGGCGGCGGGTTCGGTGGGGCGCTCCACGACGGTCCTCCGCGGGGAGCGGTCGCCTATTGCCGGGCCCCGGCCCTGACCACCGCCCGCCCGGCCGCGCGCCGCTGGCGCGCAGGCGCACGACCTTGCGCCCGCGTGGGCTCATGCGCCTTGGCGGTGGGCCGATCCGTGGTCAGAGGATCCGCCGGAGGCCGCCATGACACCCCACCGCTCCACCGCCAGCTCCTCCCCCCTGCTCCGCCGGCTCGGCGGCCTCCTGCTCGGGCTGCTCACGCTGCTCCCGCTGCTCCCGCTGAGCCCGCCGGCCTCCGCCGCCGGCCCCGAGGTCCGCGCGGTCGAGGCCCCCGACGCGCTCGGCGCGCTCGAGGCCCGCCCGGACGTGCCCGCCGGCTGGGTCGAGCTCGACGGGCCGCACCTGCACATCGCCGCCCACCCCGACGACGCGGCCACCGCCCGGCGCTTGCTGCAGCGCGGCGAGGCGGCCCTGCCCCGCCTGGCCGAAGCCCTCGGGGTCGGCGTCGGCGGCGACATCTTCATCTTCTTGGCCCCCGACGACGCCACCTTCGAGGCGATGCAGCCCGGCCCCACGCCGGAGTGGGCCGACGGCCTCGCCTGGCCCAGCCGCGGCCTCGTGTACCTGCACGCGCCCCGCGCCCGCATCGCCACCGACGAGCCGCTCGAGACCGTCCTGCAGCACGAGCTGGTGCACATCCTGCTCGGCCGGGCCTTCGCGCCCCGCCCCGTGCCGACCTGGCTGCAAGAGGGGGCGGCCCAGGTGCTCGCCGGTCAGCTCCGCCTTGAGCAGACCGACGATCTGGCGCTGGGCCTGCTCGGCGGCAGCGCCGTGCCGCTCGCCGAGCTGACCCGCGGCTTCCCCGCCGACCCGACCCGGGCCAAGGTCGCCTACGCCGAGTCGGCGCTCTTTGTGGCCTACCTGCGGCAGGCGGCGGGGCCCGGGGGCCTGCCCGCCCTCATCGCCCGCATGTCGCGCGGAGAGAGCGTCGACGACGCCATCCTCGCGGTCACCGGCCAGGGCCTCGCCGCCCATGAGGCCGCCTGGCGCGGCGGCTGGGAGGGCAGCCCCCTCTGGCTCAAGCCCCTGTTCTCTGAGGACAGCGTCTTCGCCTTCGGCGCCGTGGGTTTTGTGGTCGGCGGCGCGGCGGCCCTGCGCCGGCGGCGCCAGCGCCACGCGGCGGTCCGGGCCGACGACGGCGTGCACGACGCGCTGACCGCGGCGGTGGCCGAGTGGCCGGGCCGGCCGAGCATCCGCCCCCGGCCGCGCGACGGCGAGGGCGGCCCCCTGCGGGTGCGGGGCGGCTGGGCCCACCCGGTGCCGGGCCAGGCCTGAGCGGGCCGGCGCGGTGCGGACCGGCCCGCGCGCCGATAGGCCGGCCCCACTGCGGAGGTCAGCGTGCGCGTCACGTTTTTGGGCAGCGGCGGCGCGCTCTGCGACCACCGCGTCAACTACCAGAACAACGCGCTGATCGAGGGCCCGGGCGGCTTGCTGCTGCTCGACTGCGGCACCACCGCGGCCCAGAGCCTGCGCGAGCTCGGGGTCCACGCCTGCGCGATCGACGCGGTGGCCTTGACGCACCTGCACGGCGATCACGCGAGCCCCGAGCAGCTCATCTGGGAGCGCACCTACTCGAGCCCGGCGGGGCCCCCGGCCTTCGCCCGCACGCCCCTGCTCGGGCCCGCCGACCTGATCCAGCCGCTGCGGGCCTCGCTGGCCCCCTTCATCGACATCTTCAGCGACGAGCAGGGCGAGGCGCGCGAGGGCGGCGTGGACGCCCTGACCGAGGCGGTGATCGGGGCAACCCTCGAGCGCTGCGGGCTGCAGCTGCGCTGGTTCCGGGTGCCGCATGTGCGGGGCGCGACGGTCGACAAGGCGGCCTACGGCGTCGAGATCAGCGACGGGCGCAGCGTCATCGTGTGGAGCGGCGACACCACCTTCTCGCCGGGCTGGGTCTGCGCCCAAGCGGCGCGGCCCGAGGTGGTGCAGATTTTTCATGAGTGCATGTTCCACCCGCCGTTTCATGGGACGGTGCATACGCACTACAGTGAGCTGCAGACCCTTCCGGGCGAGGTGAGGGAGAAGGTGGTGCTCATGCACCATACCGCTGTGCCAGCGGGGGAGGAGCTGCGCGGCTTTGCGGGCGCTGCGGGGCGACATCAGACTTTTCGGTTTTGAGCGGGGGGAGCCCCCGCGCCCCCGGGGGTTCTCTTTGGGAGCGCTGCGCGCGCTGGCCTTGGCTGCGGAGATCGCGTGCGGATCCGCTGCTGTTGGTCGCTTGGCGCTGGGGGCGCTGGCGTTGGCCGCGGGCGTCGCGAGCTTTCGCTGCTGGTGGTCGTTTTGGTGCTGGGGGCGCTGGCGTTGGCCGCGAGCGTCGCGAGCTTTCGCTGCTGGTGGTCGTTTTGGCGCTGGGGGCGCTGGGGGCGCTGGCGTTGGCCGCGAGGTTCGCGTGCCGATCTGCTGCTGTTGGCTCTTTTGAGCTGGGGGCGGCCTCGCCCCCAGACCCCCGGGGCAAGGGGCCTCCGCGGCCCCTTGCATCCCGCGCCAAGGGGGGCCCGCACGCCGCCGTTGCGC
>JBJONS010000020.1:0-6598 GCA_046051725.1 Pseudomonadota bacterium
GCCGGTCGCTGCTCCCGCGCCGGTCCTCGCCGCCCCCGCGCCGGTCGCTGCTCCCGCGCCAGTCGCTGCTCCCGCGCCCTTCATCGCTGCGCCCGCGCCGGTCGCCCCGGCCAAGGCCGCCGCCCCCGCGCCGGTCGCCGCTGCGCCCGCTCCGGCCAAGGCCGCCGCGCCTGCGCCCGCTCCGGCCAAGGCCGCGGCCCCGGCGGCCTCCGCCGGCCTCCAGAACATCATGCTGGCCGTCGTCGCCGACAAGACCGGCTACCCCGTCGAGATGCTCACCCTCGACATGGACCTCGAGGGTGACCTCGGCGTCGACAGCATCAAGCGCGTCGAGATCTTGAGCGCCGTGCAGGACAAGGCCCCGGGCCTGCCCGCCGTCGACGCCGGCAAGCTCGGCCAGCTGCGCACGCTCGGCCAGATCGTCGAGGCCATGGGCGGCGTCACGGGCGGGGCTCCGGTCGCAGCTGCGGCTCCGGTCGCGGCGGCTGCTCCTGCGCCTGCTCCCGCTCCCGTCGCTGCGGCCCCGGCGGCCTCCGCCGGCCTCCAGAACCTCATGCTGGCCGTCGTTGCGGAGAAGACGGGCTACCCCGTCGAGATGCTCACCCTCGACATGGATCTGGAGGGCGACCTCGGCGTCGACAGCATCAAGCGCGTCGAGATCTTGAGCGCCGTGCAGGACAAGGCGCCCGGCCTGCCCGCCGTCGACGCCGGCAAGCTCGGCCAGCTGCGCACCCTCGGCCAGATCGTCGAGGCCATGGGCGGGGTCACGGGTGGGGCTCCGGCTCCGGTCGCGGCTGCTGCTCCTGCGGCTGCTGCTCCGGTCGCGGCTGCTGCTCCCGTCGCTGCGGCCCCGGCGGCCTCCGCCGGCCTCCAAGACCTCATGCTGGCCGTCGTTGCGGAGAAGACCGGCTACCCCGTCGAGATGCTCACGCTCGACATGGACCTCGAGGGTGACCTCGGCGTCGACAGCATCAAGCGCGTCGAGATCTTGAGCGCCGTGCAGGACAAGGCGCCCGGCCTGCCCGCCGTTGACGCCGGCAAGCTCGGCCAGCTGCGCACGCTCGGCCAGATCGTCGAGGCCATGGGCGGGGCCACGGGCGGGACCAGCGGCGCGCAGAACGGCGTGCACCACGGCGAAGAGCGCACCGAGCAGCTGCCGGCTGGGCTGGGCCGCTTCGCGGTCGAGCTGGTCGACGCCCCCGCGTCTGGCGTGGCCCGGAGGGGACTTCTAGGCGGCGCAGACGGCGCCCTGCAGGTCTGGGCCGCCCCGGGCTCGGCCCTGCTGCGCCCGCTGCTCGACGCGCTGGCCGCCGCCGGCGCCCGCGCGGTCGCGGTCAGCGGCCCCGACGAGCTGCGGCCCCAGGGCAGCCTTCTGCTGCTCGCGCCCGTGGACCACGCCGACGACGAGGCCCACGAAGAGGCGCACCTGCGGGCCGCCTTCCAGATGACCCGCGCGCTCGGCCAGGCCGGCGCGCCCCACGGCCTGATCACCGTGCAGGACACCGGCGGCCGCTTCGGCCTCGGCCCCCTGCCGCCCCACGCCGCCTGGACCGGCGCGCTCGCCGGCCTAGGCCGCACCGTCGCCATCGAGTGGCCCGGCTGCGACGTCAAGATCATCGATCTGGCCCGCCATGACGCCCAGGGCCAGCCGGTGGCCCCCGCCGAGCTCGCCGCCCGCCTCGCCGCCGAGCTGGTGGCCGGCGGCCCCGAGCGCGAGGTCGGCCTCGCCCCCGACGGCCGCCGCCTCACCCTCGCCGACCGCCTGCTGCCGGCCCACCCGCACGGGCAGGTGCTGCAGCGCGGTGATCTGGTGGTGGTCTCCGGCGGGGCCCGCGGCGTGACCGCGGCCACGGTCATCGCGCTCGGCCAGCGCACTGGCGCCCGCTTCGTGCTGCTCGGGCGCTCGCCCCTGCAGCCCGAGCCCGCCGGCCTGGACGCCATCCCCGGCACCGACGAGGCCGCCGCCGCCGCCCTGCGCGGCGCGCTGGTGCGGGCCGCGTCCGCCCGCGGAGAGCGCCCCGCGCCGGCCGCGATCGGCAAGCAGGTCAGCCAGATCATCGCCAGCCGCGAGATCCGCGGCACGCTCTCGGCCCTGTCGCAGGTCGGCTGCGCGGCCAGCTACGAGGCCGTCGACGTGGTCGACGCCGCCGGGCTGCGGGCCCTGCTCGACCGCCTGCGCCCGGCGCTGGGCCCGGTCAAGGGCCTGATCCACGGCGCCGGCGTCATCCAAGACCGGCTCATCGTCGAGAAGACCGACGCCCAGTTCGACGCCGTGGTGCACACCAAGGTCGCCGGCCTGCGCGCGCTGCTCTCGGCCACCGAGAATGACCCGCTGGCGCTGCTGCTCTGCTTCTCGTCGGTGGCCGCCCGCTGCGGCAACCGCGGCCAGGTCGACTACGCGATGGCCAACGAGCTGCTGAACATGGCGTGCGCGGTCGAGGCCCAGCGGCGGCCCGGCTGCGTGGTCCGCAGCCTCGGCTGGGGTCCGTGGGAGGGCGGCATGGTTACGCCGGCGCTCAAGGCCCGCTTTGACGCGCTGGGCGTGCCCTTGATCCCGCTCGAGGTCGGCGCGGCCATGCTCGTCGCCGAGGCGGCGGAGCACGGCGGCCCCCCGATGGTGGTGCTCGGCGGCGAGCCCCGCCCCGAGGCCCTGCTCGAGACCCCTGAGAAGGACGGTGGCGCGCGCGCCCCGGTCGCGGTGCAGCTTCAACTGAGCGCAGCGCTGCTGCGCCGCCCCTACCTCGCCGACCACCAGGTCAACGGCGAGGTGGTGATCCCCGTGGTCGCGGTGATCGACTGGATGCTGGCCGCCGCCCAGGGCCTGCACCCGCGCCCGGCCGCCCACCCCGGCGCCGCGCCGGCGGGCGGCCCGTGGACCGTCGACGGCCTTGACGTGCTCAAGGGCATCGTCGCCGAGGGCGGGGCCTTGCCGGGCCTGCGCCTCGAGGTGCGCCCCGGCGCGCACATCGGCGGCGATGGCGCCGAGCACGCCGCCCTCGACATGCTGCTGTGGAGCGAGAGCGCCGGCGGACCGCCCGACCGCCCGCGCTACCGCGGCCGCGCCCGCCTCGGCCCCGCGCCCTCGCCCGCCGCCCCGCCCGCCGACCTGCCCGCCTGGGCCGGCGGCCCGCCCTACGCCGGCCCGACCCTCTTCCACGGCCCGCGCCTGCGCGCGGTCGCCGGGGTCGAGGCCGGAGACCACCGGGGCCTCGTCGCCACGCTGCACGGCGGCGCCGCGCTGGGCTGGAGCCCGGCCGAGCTGCACGACCACCACGTCGATCTGGCCCTGCTGGACGGCGCGCTGCAGCTCGCCCTGCTCTGGACCGAGGCCGCGCTCGGCGGCCCCAGCCTGCCGCTCGGCCTGACCGCGCTCTGCCTGCACCGCCCGGGCCCGGCCACCGGCCCGGTGCGGGCGGCCCTGGCCGGCCTGCGCGCCCAGGGCAGCGAGGCGCGCTGCGACATCTGCTTGACCGACGAAGATGGCGGCCTGCGCGCCACCTTCGTCGGGGTCCGCACCGTGTTGTTGCCGCGGCGCTGAGCCGCATCCTGCCCCCCGCGCGGGGGCCGAAGGTCGCCCCATGCTCGCCTCGCGCCCGTTCACCCCGATCGCCGTCGTGGGCCGCGCCCTGCACCTGCCGGGCGGCCTGCGCTCTCCGGCCGCGCTCTGGGCGGCGGTCGCCGCGGGCCGCGACCTGCTCTCCTCCGCCCCCGCCGGCCGCTGGCGGGCCGAGGCCGCCGACGTGCGCTGCGCCGCGCCCGGCCCCGGCGCCGCCGACCGCACCTGGTCGGACCGCGGCGGCTACCTCGACGGCCTGCCCGCCCTGCCCGAGACCGGCCTGCCTGACGGGCTGCTCGCCGGCCTCGACCCGCTGGTCCAGCTCGCCGTGGCCACCACGGCCGCCGCGCTCGACGACGCGCGGGTGCCGGCCGGCGCCCGCGGCCGGGTCGGCGCCATCCTCGGCAACTTGAGCTTCCCATCGGCCGGGCTCTCGCGCTTCGCCGAGCAGGTCTGGCTGGGCGAGGCCGCCGCCGCGCTCGGCCTGCCGCCGGCCACGCCGGCCGACCGCTTCATGTCGGGCCTGCCGGCGCTGCTGCTGCGCCCGGCGCTCGGCCTCGGCGGCCCGCTGCACGCGATCGACGCCGCCTGCGCGTCTTCGCTCTACGCGGTCAAGCTCGCCGCCGACGCGCTGCACGACGGCCGCGCCGACTGGATGGTCGCCGGGGCGGTCAACCGCTGCGACGACCTGTTCATCCACGTCGGCTTCTCGGCGCTCCAGGCGCTGAGCAAGACCGGCCAGAGCCGGCCTTTTCACGCCGATGCCGACGGGCTGGTGCCGGCGGAGGGGGCGGCGGTGCTGGTGCTGCGCCGCCTCGAGGACGCGCTGCGCGACGGAGACACCGTCTACGGCGTCATTCGCGGCGTCGGCCTCAGCAACGACGGGCGGGCCCGGGGCCTGCTCGCGCCGTCGGACGAGGGCCAAGAGCGCGCGCTGCGCCTCGCCTGGCAGATGGCCGGCCGCGACCCGGCGCGCTGCGGCCTGCTCGAGTGCCACGCCACCGGCACCCCGGTCGGCGACGCGACCGAGCTCAAGTCGAGCGCCCGGGTCTTCGCCGGGGCGCGGGGCCTGCCGATCGGCTCGCTGAAGTCGAACCTCGGCCACCTCATCACCGCCGCGGGGGTCGCGGCCCTGATCAAGGTGATGGAGGCGATGGCCCACCGCCAGCGCCCGCCGACCCTGCACGTCGAGGCGGAGAACCCGGCCCTGGCCGGCACCCCCTTCCGCCTGCTGCGCGCGCTCGAGGCCTGGGACGGCCCCCTGTGCGCCGGGGTCAGCGCCTTTGGCTTCGGCGGGAACAACGCGCATGTCGTCATTGAGGCTCTGTCCGAGGCGACGGCCGAGCCCGCGCCCGCCCGCCCGGCCCGCCGGGGCGGCGCGGTGGCGGTGGTGGCGCTGGGTGCGAGGGCCCACGGGGTCAGCGGGGCCGAAGAGCTGGTGCCCGCCCTGCAGCGGGCCGCGTCGGTGCCCGATGACGGCGGCCCGCGGCCGATCAACGCGGTGGAGCTGCCGCTGGTCGGCCTGCGCTTCCCCCCGGCGGACCTGCACCAGACGTTGGGCCAGCAGACCGCCCTGCTCGCCGCGGCCGACGAGGCCCTGCGCCGCCTGCCGCCGCTGCCCCGCGAGCGGACCGCCGTCTACGTCGGCATGGGCGCCGACGCCGAGGTCGCCCGCTACGGCTGGCGCTGGCGCCTGCCGGCCTGGGGCCGCGCGCTGGGCCTCGACCCGGCCGAGGTGGGCCAGCTCCGCGAGGCGGGCCAGGCCGTGCTGCAGAGCGCGGGCGTGGTCGGCACCATGCCGAACATCCCGGCCAACCGGATCAACTCGCAGTTTGACCTCGGCGCGGGCAGCCTGACCTTCTCGGCCGAGGAGGCCAGCGGCCTCGTCGCGCTCGAGGCGGCCCTCCGCACCCTGCGCGAGGGCGAGCTCGACGCCGCCCTGGTCGGGGCGGTCGACCTCTGCTGCGAGCCGGTGGCCGCCGCCGCCGCCGCCGCCGCGCTGGGCCCGGCCGCCCACCGGCCCGGGGACGCCGCGCTCGCGCTCGTGCTGCTGCGCGCCGAGGACGCCGCCGCCCAGGGCCTCGCGGCCCTCGCGCTGATCGAAGAGCAAGACAGCGGTGAGCACGTCGATCTCAGCGATGTCCCCCTGGTGCTCGGCGAGGGTGGCCTGCGCCTCGAGCCCGCCTTTGGCCACCCCCCCGCCGCGTCGGGCCTGCTGCACGTCGCGGCCGCGGTGGCCCTGCTCGCCGAGGGCCAGGCCCCGGCGGTGGGCCTGCGCCTGCGCGACATGGCCGGCGGGCAGCACCTGCTCCGCCTGCGCGCCGGCGACCGCCCGGGCCTTCAGCCGGCCCGCGCGGCGGGCCCCCAGCTCCGCCTGCCGGCCCACCCGCCGGCCGTGCCGCCGCTCCCCGCGCCCGCCGCGCGCCCCGCTCCTGCCCCTGCCGCCCCAGCCCCGGGTCCTTCGATGTCCGCCGCCGGTATGCCCCGCGCCCCGCGCCTCCCCTCTGCGCTCTCTGCCGCCGCCCTGCCCGCCGGGCCGCCGACCCTGCCCGGGGGCGCGCCGGTCGCCGCCGCGCCGGTCGCCGCCCCGCCGGTCGCCGCCACCCCGATGAGCGCCGCGCCTGCGCCCGCCGCGCCGACCGCACCCCTCGGGGTCACCGACGGCGGCGGCGCCGTCGCCAGCGCGCTCGCCGCCGAGCTGGCCCGGGTCAGCGCGGTGCACCGCGCCTTCCTCGACGAGCAGACCGCCCTGCACCAGCGCTTCTTGGCCCTGCGCGGGGCCATGGGCGAGGCCGCGCTGCGCATGGCCGCCGCCCCAGGCGAGGCCCTGCCCCCCGCCGCGCCGACCTTCACGCACCCCCAGCCCGCACCGACCGTGGCGGCCGCGCCATCTCTGGCCCCATCGCCGACGCCGGTCGCCTCGCCCGCGCCCGCCGCGCCAGCCCCCCGGGTGGCCGCTGCGCCCGCGCCGGCGGCGCCCGTGGCGGCCGCAGCTGCGCCGCCCGCCGCCGCCCCGCGCCCGGCGGCGCCGGTCGCCCCTCC
>JBJONS010000021.1:0-12050 GCA_046051725.1 Pseudomonadota bacterium
GGACACCTCCCCGGCCGGGGGAGCGCGACCTCCGCGCCGGGCCCCGGCCCGCGCGCCGCAAGGCAACTCCCGTGCCAGGCCGCAGGTCTTCCATCGAGCGCAGCGCAGCGCCTGGAGCGCCCTGCTGGCTATGCATCTGCGCGCCTCCTGCGCCTGATCTGCCAGGAGTAGAGACGTGCCAACCCTCCGCCGCCGCCTCCAGCGGCGCCGCCCCCCGCCGGCCCGGCCCGGCGGGCCTCGATATGCGCCCGCTGGAGCTCCCCATGCAGACCCTCGACGGCCGCGTGGCCCTGCTGACCGGCGCGAGCCGCGGCATCGGCCCCCTCATCTCGGACCGGCTCGCCCGGGCGGGCCTCAAGCTGGTGCTGGTCGCCCGCGACCGCGACCGCCTCGACGCCGAGGTCCGCCGCCTGCAAGCCGCCGGCGCCACCGCGGTCGCCGCGCCCGGCGACGTCTGCGACGGGGCGGTGCAAGAGGCGGCGCTGGCCGCGGCCGAGGCCCTCGGCGGCCTGTCGGCGCTCATCAACAACGCCGGCGTCGAGGACTTCGGCCACCTCACCGACACCGCGCCCGAGACCATCGCCGACACCATCGCGGTGAACCTGACGGCGCCCCTGCAGCTCTGCCGGCGCGCCCTGCCGGCCCTGCTCGCCCAAAACGAGGCCCAGATCGTGAATGTGGCCAGCGTCGCGGGCCTGCTCGGCACGCCCTACGGGGCGACCTACAGCGCGACCAAGGCCGGGCTCATCATGGCCAGCCTGTCGCTGCGCATGGAGCTGGCCGAGACCCGGGTCGGCGTCTCGGCGGTCTGCCCGGCGTTTGTGCACGGCGCGGGCATGCACGAAGAGGCCAAGCGCCTCGTCGGCCGCGCCCCGGCCCTGCTCGGCAGCACCACCGCCGAGGCCACCGCCGACGCGGTGCTGCGGGCCCTGCGCGACAACCCGGCCGAGCTCATCGTCAACGACGCGCCGCTGCGGCCTCTGGTGGGTTTTGGCCGCAGCTTGCCCGGCTTCGCCACCTGGCTGACCGGCCGCCTCGCCGGCCCCTACATGCGCAAGCTGGCCGACGCCCGCCGCCCGCCCGGGGCCTGAGCGCCCGCTTAGGGCACCGCGCTGCCGACCTGCAGGCCCTCGATCCAGTCGAGGAAGCGGCCCACGTCAGCGCCCCGGAAGATCGAGCCGTGCTGCGGCGCGATCAGCTCGGGGTTGAGCGCCCGCACCCGCTTGACCCAGGCGTTCTTGGCCCGGTTGGACGGCATCCAGCGCTTGTGGAAACCCTCCATGTACTTGACGTGCTCGGCGAAGTCCTCGACGAACAGCGGCGCGCCGTTGGGCACGAGCGCCGCGCCCATGTCGCCCGAGAACAAGATCTTGGCCCGGGGATCCCAGACGTGGAGGTTGCCCGAGCTGTGGCAGTAGTGGGCCGGGATGCTGCGCAGATCGCGGCTGGAGCCCAGCGGCAAGGCGCCGCCCTCGTCGGGGATCGGCGTGGGGGCGAGGCCCCCGCCAAAGTGCGTGATGAAGCCCGACCAGCACCAGCTCGCGTAGCAGGCGATGTCGGGGCGCACCGCCCGCCACAGCGACAGCGACGAGATGACGTCGGGGTCCTGGTGGCTCGCGAAGATGGACTCGACGTCGCTGAGCGCGACCTCGGCGGTCAGCGACGCGACGAAGGGCGGGAAGATCTCGACCCCGCCCGGATCGAGCAGCATGCCCTTGCCCTCGTGGAGCACGAGGTACTGGTTGGTGTCGATGACCTGCTGGGCCCGGCTCGGGTCGCGCCCGAACACGACCCACCGGCGGACGCCGTCGTCGAAGATGGTCTGGGTGCGCATGGAGGGCTCCATCGGAGGGGGTGGCGCGCAGAGGTCGGCGCGCAGGCGTTGGCGCTCAGGCGTCGGCGCTCAGGAGTCGACGCTCAGGAGTCGGCGCTTTGGGCGCGCTCAAAGGCCCGGGTGTGCAGGGTGAGGCCGAGCACGCGGTCGCGCGCGGCCTCCTCGAGGGCCGAGATGCGCTGGTCGAGGCTCTCCATCGCCGCCACCACCGCGTCGACGGCCCCGGCCTGGTCGTTGAGGTGGGCCCGCTCGATGCTCGCCAGCACCCGCAGGTACCGGGTCTGGCGCACCGCCGCCCAGCGGATCCGGTCGACGTGGCGCTCGAGGCCGCCGATCAGGTAGGTCAGCTCGAACATCGCGCCGAGCATCTTCTCGCGCTCGGCGAGCAGCAGGCGGGCCAGCAGGCGCTCGGCCTCGGTGACCTTGGTGTCGACGGCGCGGCTGCGCCAGCGCATGCCCGCCTCGGCGGTCCACAGCGGGAGGCCCTTCATCGTGGCCGCGCGGCCCTGCCGGACCTGGATCGCCGCCACCGCCGCCCGGAAGGACTCGGCCTGGCTCTCGGCCAGCGTCCAGGCGACCACGAGCCGCGCCGCCTCGTGAAAGGCACCCTCCACGTCGTCGATCCGGCTGGAGAGGTCGAGGCTGGTGCTGTGCAGGTCCCGGGCGACGGTGGCGAAGGTGCGCCCCGCTTGGCCGAGGCGCGCGCAGGCCACGCTGGCGTTGAGCGCCAGCAGGCCGACCTCGCCGAGCACGGTCCGCAGCGGCGCGAAGCTGCGGTGGATGTCGAGCACCTCTTCGCGGACGCGGCTGGCGACCTCGTAGAGCCGCGCGGTGGAGGCGCGGGGCGGGGCGACGTCAGCGACGGGGTCGGCGTGCATGGGGGCTCCCGGGGGCGTGCGGGCGCCCCCTCCCCTGCATCGGCCCGGCGGCGCGCGGCTGTGGGGCTTTCTGCGTACAGACTGACGCAGCGCAGCTCTGCCGCGGGGCCGGCCCCGCCCCGCGCTCAGCCCGACGGATCCCTCCGCCGCACGAGGCCGACGGTCGCCATCAACAGCGTGGCTGCGGTCGCTCCGAGCGCGATCACCAGGGTGGTGAGGCTGTAGCCCTGGTCCTCTGCCGCGTCGGTCATCTTGAGCCCGAGCTGCCAGAGCGAGCCGTTGATCGGCCGCTCTTTCCACTCGCCGGCCTTGGACGAGGCCACCGCGACCCGCTCGCCGCACTTGATGAGCGCGTCAAAGGCGTAGCGCTCGATGGTCACGTGGGTGACCCCGCGGGCCAGCGGCCGCATGTCGCGCAGGCTCACCATGATGCTCGAGAAGGTGATTTGCGGGATGAGCAGCAGCGGCAGCGTGCCGACCGCGGCCTCGGAGCTGACGAAGATCGCCGAGACCAGCATGCCGACGGCCATGCCGACCCAGCCGGTCAGCGTGGTCACCAGCGCCATCTTGGCCAGGTCAAAGCCATAGACCGACATCGACAGCGCAAAGTAGACAAAAGCCGAGAGGAAGCTGCACTGCAGCGCGGTGATGAGGCCGAGCACCAGCACCTTGCTGCCCACATAGGGCAGCACGCCCACGCCGACCCGCCGCTCGCGCCGCCAGATGACCCGGTCAGAGATGAGCTCGCGCACCGCGCCGGACATGCCGAACCACAGGCAGGACAGGCTCACCATGAACAGCAGCTGGGCGGTGGGCGCCGCGAAGACCACCCAGGTCACCGCGGCGAGGACCAGCGGCTGCACGCCGAGCACGAGCACGCCGGTCCGGTCGCGCAGGCGCACGCGGGCGGTGCGCTCGACCAAGACGCGCAGCTGGTGCAGGGTGGCCGAGCCCCCCGCGCGGGCCGGGGGCGGAGGCGGGGCCGGCTGGGCGAGCAGGCCGCCCGCCCGCAGCTCAGAGGTCAGGGCCGCCCGGGTCAGCACCCAGCTGCGGTGCAGCTCGCTGGCCCGGAAGCGCCGGGCCCACTCTTCGGGCCCGTGATCGCCGAAGCGGTTGAAGATCGCGTCGGGGGTCGCCACGCCGAAGTAGCGGGCGGCCTCTTCGGGCGGGCCAAAGAAGCCGAGGCGCCCGCCGGGGGCCAGCACGACGAGGTGGTCGACCTGGGCCAGCACCTCAGGGGAGAGGTCGTGGGTCACCAGGAAGATGATCCGGCCCCGGTCGGCGAGCTGCCGGATCAGGCGGACGATGTCTTGGGAGGCCCGGGGGTCGAGGCCGCTGGTCGGCTCGTCGAGGAAGAGCACCCGGGTGGTGGAGGTGAGCAGCTCTTGGCCGAGGTTGACCCGCTTGCGCTGCCCGCCCGAGATGCCGCGCTTGAGCGCGTCGCCGATGCGGTTGTTCGAGATCGGCCCGATGCCCAGCTCGGCCTCGACCCGGCCCACCGCCGCGTCGATCTCGACGCGCGGGGTGCCCGGGGGGAAGCGCAGCCGCCCGCTGGTCTGCAGGCTCTCGCTGACGGTCAGCTCGGGGTGGACCAGATCGTCCTGCGGCACGATGCCGACGAGGCTGCGGTCGGCCGCGAGCATCGCGTGGAAGTCTTGGCCGTCGAAGGTCACCTTGCCAGAGTCGGCCGGCGCCACGCCCGAGATCGCGTTGAGCAGGGTGGTCTTGCCCGCGCCGCTCGGGCCGATCAGGGCCACGACCTCGCCCGAGAAGACCGTGAAGCTCACCCCATCGAGCAGGCTGGTCGCGCCGATCCGGCGGCTGAGGCCCTCGACGCTGAGCGCATACAGCCGGCGATCCCCCGAGGCGACCAGCCACGGGCCGTCGGGGCCGTCGTGGATCCGCAGGATGTAATGCGCGACCTGCAGGACGCTCTCGCGCTCCAGCGGGGCGGCGGCCACCGGGCTGCCGCCGAGCAGGGTCGGGCGGCCGCAGCCGAGGTCGACCACCCGAAAGCCGCTGTTGACCCGCACGATCTCGAGGTGGCGGGCGCCGACCTGCGGGTCGGGCAGGCGCAGGTCGTTGCCCGGCGCGCGCCCGACCGTGGTGCGCTCGCGGTCGAGCTTGACCCGCAGCTGGTCGGGGGCCGAGGCGGACGCGTGGTGGTGCAGCAGGCTGCTGACCAGCACCTCATCGACCCCGAGGCCCTGGGCGGTGCGGTGGATGGCGGCCAGCTCTTCGTCAGACAGGCCGCCGTCGGCCACCGCCAGCCGCACCTGGGCGTCGAGCAGCAGCAGCGCGCCCGAGGGCCCGAGGCGGGCGGCGAGCGCGGGCAGGCTCGGCCCGCCGTCCTCGTCGGCGTCGAGCTGGCTGAGCGCCGCCTCGCCGAAGCGGGCGGCGAAGACCCAGCGCTCATGCGCGCTCAGCCGGTCGCGCCGCTGGGGCTGGACCACCAGCTCGTCAATGAGCCGGACCGCGTCATTGTCGAGGCCCAGGCGCGCGGCGAAGGCGTGGTGCACGGCGCGGCGTCCGGCGGGGTTGCCCTCGCCGGCCAGGCGGTGGAGGCTGAGCAGGAGCTCGGCGCAGAGCGAGAGCCGGCCGAGATCGCCCTGGGCGCCGGCGGCCCGCAGCTCGGCGACCTTCGCGTCGGAGAGGGCCCGGCCCCCGCCCGAGGCAGACAGCACCGTGCCCCCCTCGCCGTCCACCGAGGAGGGCGAGGGGGGCGACGGGGGAGCTGCAGCGGGCGCGCCGGCCTCGGCCACGCGGCGGCTACTTGTAGGTGACCGCGGTGGCCACCCCGCCGGTGGTCACGCCGGGGTTGAGCTTCGCGGCGAAGACGGCGAGGTAGTACGACTCGGTCTTGGGGGCGGTGAAGCTGACGCTGGGCTCGCGGTCGGGCGTGGTGTCGCGGGCGACCTCTTTGCCGGTGGCGTCGTGCAGCACCAGATCGAGGTCGCCGACGCCCTTGTCGCCGCAGGCGAGCAGCTTGTACTCGAGGCCCGCCTCGAGCGTGATCACGTAGACCCGGTGCTCACCGGACCCGAGCTTGGCGCTGGTCGCGTTGCGCACGGCCCAGCCCTGGTCGTAGCCGGCCCAGATCTTGGTGCGGATGCAGGTGTCGGCCTCCTTCTCGCGCGCGTTGTCGGGCGGGGTCGGGGCGGCGGTGGTGGCCGGAGCGGCGGGCGCGGGGGGCGCGCCGTTCCCGGCGGGGGCCTGGGCGTGGGCCGCGGTCGAGAGCACCGCGGCGGCCAGCAGAGACGACAGCTTGAACATGGGGGGCTCCCCGGGGCGCGGGCGTGGGCCCGGCCCCGTCGGTCGGAAGAGGGGGGAGGAGCGCCAGCGGGGCGGCCCCGCCGGCCGCGCGCTCAGAGCAGCGTGAGGACGGCGCCGGTCGCGCTGTGGATGGTGTCGAGATCCTCTGCCGCCAGCGCGGGCTTCGCGGTCACGCCCTTGAGCGTGGTCAGCGTCTCGCGGAGCTTGCCGACCACCTCGTCGGGCGCCTTGCTGGCGCCCTCGCGGTCGACGTACTTGATGAAGTAGTCGACGACGGCGGGCTGCTTGAGGAGGTTGTCGGCGGCGTCGACCCGGTTCACCTCTTTGAGGGCGCCGGACACGAGGTGCGCGCCCTCGAGCCAAGAGCCAGCCTGGATGAGGGGCACCACCCACTCGCCGGCCTCGTACTCGAGCTCGGGCACCATGACGCCGCTGAGCTCGTCCATCTCTTTGAGCAGCTCGTCGCGGTTCACCGCGTCGTTCTGCACGCGGGTCTTCATGTCGGTGATCGTGGACTGCACGTCCGCGCCGGCGCCGAGCTTGTTGAGGCCCTCGGCGAGCCGGTCGAGGCGGGCCACGATCTTCTCTTTGGGGGCGTCTTTGACGGTCAGCACGAGATCGGCGAGGACCACACCGCAGCGGACCGCGATCTGGTCTTTGTTCTCGACGTCCATCTTGATGTCGCGGTCCTTGACCATGCCGGCGAGCGCCTTGTTGACGCTGGCCTTGTCGAGGCTGCGCTGCATCTCGGCGGGCGAGGGCACCAGCGCGACCTGCTCAGCGTTCGCGATCAGCTGGTTGGGGTCGAAGGTCTTCTCGACGTCAGCGGGCGGGGCCTCAGCGGCCGGCGCGGGGGTCGGAGCGGGGGCCGGGGTGGGCGCGGGCTCGCCGCCGCCGCACGCGGCCAAAACCAGGGCCAGGAGCCCGAGGTGCCGGATCTGCATGATGAACTCCCTCAACAAGGCAAAGTAGGGTTCGAGCGGCGGGCGCCGCGATCAGCGCGGCCGATCAGCGGAGAACAAGAACAGGAGCGGCGGAGGACAGGAGCAGCGGCGGACGGCGCACAGGAGCGGAGGGTCCGCCCGCCGGAGCTGCGCCGACCGCGGGCGCTGCCCCCCGGTTCGGCGCCGCCGCCCCGGCCCTGAAGAGGACCGGAGCCGCCCCCAGGGGTTCCCCGCATGGGGCGCCCCCCGCGCGCCCGGCCCGCGCCGGAGGGGAGGCAGGCGCGCTCCCCCCGGTGGCCGCTCGCGCCGGACCGCCGCAGCCTACAACAGGCGGGCCGACCGCGCAGCCCGTAGGCCCCCGGGCGGGCGTTCAGCGCGCGTAGAGCGCCACGGTCGCGGCGAAGGCGTCGGCCATCTCGGTGGTCTTGCGTTGATCGACGTGCCTGACGACGATGTTGCCATCCGACAAAAAGGTCTGGGTCCAGTCGCGGCGCGGGGCGCCCACCGGCAGCAGCTCGAGCCGGGCCACATGCGGGCCGTACTGCCGCAAAAAAGCGTCCAGCCCGCTGCTGCCAGCGATCCTGCCCTGGCCCTGGGCCCGCTTGAACACGATCGCCGCGCTGTAGGGCCGCCGCTGCAGGGCCGGCGCGCGCCCGCGGGTCACCGCCGCCCCCCAGGCCGCGTAGAGGTCGATGTCGCCGGTGTAGTTCATCAGATCGACCATGTTCGCGCCCGGCGGCCGGCAGGCGATCTCGCCGAAGATGGCCTCGCCGGCGTCGGTGCGGAACCACTCCATGTGGGTGAAGCCGGTCTGCACGCCGAGCACCCGCAGGACCGCGCGTCCCAGCGCCCGGCCGCCGGCGAGGTGGGGCGCGTCGAGGTCCTTCTCGGTCTGGATGATCGGCGAGATCCACTCGTTTTGGCGCGCGACCAAGGCGCTGGGCCGGTAGTGGCTGATGCTCTCGTAGACGGGCGCGCCGTCGATGCACAGCGTCTCGTAGGTCAGCTCTTGGCCGGTGATGAACTCCTCGACGCTCAGCTCGGCGTGGTGGCGCAGGCGCTCGAGCAGGGGATCGAGGGCCGAACGATCATCCACCCGGAAGGTGTCGGCGCTGCCTGCGCCCTGCACCGGCTTGAGGATCAGCGGGAAGCCCAGCGCCGCCGCCGCGGCCCGGGCCTCGTCGGCCCCGCGCGCGCGCAGGGTGCGGGGCACGCGCAGCCCGGCGGCGGCCACCCGGGCCCGCATCTCGGGCTTGTCGCGGAAGCCCAGCGTCGCGTGCACGCCGAGCCCTGGCAGGCCGAGGCGCTCGCGCAGGCGGGCCGCCAGCAGCACCAAGGGCTCCCACTGGCACTCGATCTTGTCGGGGCACCGCCCGCCCAGCCAGGCGAGGATGCGCCGCTCCACGTCGTCTTCGTCGAGCAGGCGCGGCACCTGCAGGTAGCCGCTCAGCGCCCCCTGGGTGGCCGCGGGCAGCCCCTCCCGCGGGCCGTCGCCCACCGCCCAGACCCGCGCCCCGGCCTGGTGCAGGCCCCGCGCGAACATCGGCATCTCGGGCGGAAAACTCGGGTTGAGGTACAGGATGTCCACGGCGGCCTCCGGCGCGGGGCGCGCGCCCCCGCCCGAGCCTACACGAGCGCCGGCCGGCGGTGCGCCGACCGCCCGTCCGCCGGGCCGCGGGGCCACCGCGCCGCGCACCTTGACACTCTCGCAACAAGGGCCCGGGCTGGCGCGCCGCGCCGGCGGCGAGCCCCTAGGGGGCGCGCCCTCCCCTACAGCACCGGCCCCTCCATGAAGCCCCGCCCCCTCCGCCCCGCCCCTCCCTCCTCCGTTAGCGCCCGGGGCCTGGGCGACACGCTCGGCGACCTGAGCGGCCCGGACGATGAGGACAGCGGCGAGGTCGACGAGGTCCTCCGCGCGCTGGCCGCCTCGGGCCTGCCCGCCGACGAGCTCGAAGACGCGCCCGACGCCGAAGAGGCGCTGACCCCCGGCGATGTGGCCGAGCGGGCCGCCGCCGCGCTCGGCGAGGCCGATCCGGCCAGCGGGCCCCGCTTCGACAGCCTCGGCCTCGACGCCCGGCTGCTCTCGGCGGTCTCGGGCCTGGGCTTCACCTCGGCGACCCCGATCCAGGCCGCGGCGATCCCCCCGCTGCTGGCCGGCCACGACCTCATCGGCCGCGCCCGCACCGGCTCGGGCAAGACCGCTGCCTTTGGCCTGCCCCTGCTCGAGAAGGTCAAGAACGGCGGCAAGGTCAAGGCCCTCGTGCTCGCCCCGACCCGCGAGCTCGCCCTGCAGGTGACCGAGGCCCTGCGCGGCCTCGCCGCTGACCTGCCGGTGCGCGTGGCGGCCATCTACGGCGGCGCGCCCTACCCGCCGCAGCTCAAGGCGCTGGACAGCGGCGTGACCGTGATCGTCGGCACGCCGGGCCGGCTCATCGACCACATGGAGCGGGGCAGCATGTCGCTGGGCAGCCTCGATCTGCTCGTGCTCGACGAGGCCGACGAGATGCTGCGCATGGGCTTCATTGACGAGGTCGAGCAGATCTTCGCCGCGGCGCCCGACAGCTGCCAGGTCGCGCTGTTCTCGGCGACCATGCCGCCGCCGATCCGGCGGATCGCCGACGCCTACCTGTCGAGCCCGGTCGAGATCCAGGTCGAGGACAAGGCCCTCACCACCAGCCACATCGGCCAGAGCTGGACCTGCGTGCCCCAAGAGCACAAGCTCGACGCGCTGAGCCGCGTGCTGCGCGCCGATCCCTCGCGCTCGACCCTGGTCTTCGCCCGCACCCGCGCCGGCTGCGCCGAGGTCGCCGACGCGCTGGCCAAAGAGGGCATCGCCGTCGACGCGCTGCACGGCGATCTGAACCAGGCGGCCCGCGAGCGGGTGCTGGCCCGCATGCGCAGCGGCCGGCTCGGCGTGGTGGTCGCCACCGACGTCGCCGCCCGCGGCCTGGACGTCGAGCACATCGAGCTGGTCGTCAACCTCGACATGCCGGGCGACACCGAGACCTACGTGCACCGCATCGGCCGCACCGGCCGCGCCGGCCGCGCCGGGCGGGCGCTGAGCTTCCTGCGGCCCGCCGAGCGGGTGCGCATCCGCCAGATGGAGCGCCTGCTCGACGTCAAGATCGAGGAGATCACGCCGCCGAGCGACCGGGCGATCGCCCTGGCCCAGCGCGGCCAGCTGCGCGCGGCGGTCGAGGCCGCCGCCACCGGCCCGCTCGAGCCGGCCAAGGCCCTGCTGACCGCCTGGCAGGCCGAGACCGGCCGCAGCCTCGAAGAGCTCGCCGCGGCGCTGCTCTCGGCCAAGGCCGAGGCAGAGCACGTCGCGCTCGGCGAGCTGCCCAGCGACCAGCCGCCCCCCTGGGCCCGGCCGGTGCGCCGCGAGCGCCCCAACCTGCGCGATGCGCGGGACGACCGCCGCGGCTTCGACGACCGCCGCGGCTTCGACGACCGCCGCGGCTTCGATGGCCCGCGCGGCTTCGACAGGCCCCGCGGCTTTGACGGCCCGCGCAACGACGGCCCCCGCGGCTTCGACGGCCCGCGCGGCTTTGACGGCCCCCGCAACGACGGCCCGCGCGGCTTTGACGGCCCCCGCAACGACGGCCCGCGCGGCTTCGACGACCCCCGCAACGACGGCCCGCGCGGCTTTGACGGCCCCCGGAACGACGGCCCCCGGAACGACGGCCCCCGCACCGACGGCCCGCGCAACGACGGCCCGCGCCCCGGCGCCCCCGAGCGCCGCCCCGCCGGTGATCGCCCCTGGGAGGCCGGCGCCGACGCCCGCCCCTGGGCCGCCGCCGAGGGGCGCGCCCCCGCCCGCGAGGACCGCCGCCCCGCCCGCGGCGGCGCCGAGCCCACCGTCGAGCTGTTCTTCCCGGTCGGCCTGAACCGCAACCTGCGGCCGGCGGACTTCGTCGGCGCGATCGCCAACGAGTGCCGCGTGCCTGGCCACCTCATCGGCCGGGTCACCCTGCTCGAGCGCAAGACCTTCGTGGCGGTGCCCGCCGACGTGGCCCGCCACGTGCTCGACAGCGTGCGCTCGCTGTGGCTGCGCGGCGGCGACGTGCCGGTGGCGCTGGCCCGCCCGCAGGGCTTCCCCCACGAGGACGGCCCGCGCGCCGAGCCGCCGGCTGGCCCGCACGCGGGCCCGCACGCAGGTCCCCCCAAGGGCCGCCCGGGTATGCCCCGGCCACACAGCAAGCGCTGATCGGGCTCAGCGCTCGAGCAGCAGCAGGTCCCCGCGGCGCAGCACCCGAAAGCTGACCGCGGGCACCGTGGCCGGCCCGACCCGGATCCGGCCGTCGAGGCCGAACTGCGAGCCGTGGCAGGGGCAGACCGCCGCGTCGACCGCGGCCACCCAGCTGAGAATGCAGGCCCCGTGCGTGCACACCCGCCAGACGGCGCCGTAGCAGCCGGGGCGGTGGTGCACGAGGATGGCCTGCAGCAGCACGTCGGGGCGGTCGATGACCGAGGCGCCGCCGACCACGGCGAGGGCCGGGTGATCGGCGAGGGGGATCTCGACCCAGCCCGTCGTGTCGACGTCCTCACCGACGCAGTCCGCGTCCACCGGGGGCTCGTCTGCGCCGCCGGTGTCGGGCGCCGCGCCGCTGTCCTCCGGCGGGGTCCCCTCCCCTCCCCGGGCGTCGGCCGGCCCGCCCTTGGGGGCAGCCCCGCAGGCGGACAGGGCGGCGCAGGCCGCGCAGCCCTGGAGCAGCGCGCGGCGGCTCCAGGGCGGCGGGCTGGCGCTCACCGGGGCTCCGCGTGCACCGCGGCGATCGCGTCGAGGTCAAAACCGCCGCTGAGGCCTTCGTAGCTGTTCGCCCCGCTGTCGCGGATCCGCACGTAGCGGGCCCGGCTCAGGCCCAGCGCGCCCAGATCGAAGGCGTCCCCGCCGGCGACCTCGGGATCGGTGGCGTCGACGCCGTTCTCGCTGTTGCTGTACACGATGGCGACCCCCGCGCAGCCGGGGAACAGGCCGTCGGGGTCGTCGGCCGCGCAGGGCCACTCGACCCAGTCGATCCCGTCGAGGCTGACGCCCACCACGCCGGTCTCGGCCCAGCCGGTGAACGGGTTCTCGAAGATCAGCAGGTCGGGGCCGGGCCCGTCGATGAGATCGAGGGC
>JBJONS010000022.1:0-3387 GCA_046051725.1 Pseudomonadota bacterium
CACCCCCGTCGGCGCAGCCGGCCCCATCGGCCGAGCGCGCCGGACCGCGCACCCAACCCCGTCGGCGCAGCCGGCCCCAGCGGGCAGGCGCCGGGGCAAGCGCCGGGGCCCGCAGCCGGCCCCAGCGGGCAAGCGCCGGGGCCCGCAGCCGGCCCCAGCAGCCCAGCGCCAAGCCCAAGAAGGCCCACACCGGCCCCAGCGGCCGAGCGGAGAGACCTCAGCCGGTGGATGGCGCTGGCCGGCGGCCCAGCAACAAGAACGTCCGCATCGGGCCCTTGCCCTTGATCTGCTGCAGCCCCCGATCCTGGAGCAGGTAGCGCTCAGCGAGCAGGGCCGCGGTGTCCTGGCTCACCTGGATCTCGTCGCTGACGCCGTGCGACTCCATCCGCGCCGCCGTGTTGACCGTGTCGCCCCACAGGTCGTAGAGCGAGCGCCGCAGGCCGATGACCCCGGCCACCGCCGGCCCGCTGTGGATGCCGATGCGGATGGTCAGCCCGCCGCCCGCGCCCGCCCGCCGCGCCCGCATGAACTCGCGCATGTCGAGCGCCAGCTCGGCCGTGGCCTCGGCGTGGTCGGTCCGCGGCTCGGGCACGCCGGCCGCCGCCATGTAGGCGTCGCCGATGGTCTTGATCTTCTCGAGCCCGTGGCGCTCAACGAGCTGGTCGAAGGCCGAGAACACCGCGTTGAGCTGCTCGACCAGCTCTTCGGGCTCGACCCGCGCCGACCAGGCCGTGAACCCGGCCATGTCGGCGAACATCACGCTGCACGACTCGAAGCGGTCGGCGATGGTCGGCCGGTCTTTGAGGCGCCGCACCACCGAGCGCGGCAAAATGTTGTGCAGCAGGGCCTCTGAGCGCTGGTACTCCCGCGCGACCTGGGCCCGCGCCTCGTGCATCGCCCGGGTGTAGTACCAGCCGATGCCCGCCAGGGTGGTCGTGAACACGCCCACGTTGAGCAGGGCCAGCCCGTGCACGGTGCCCGGCTCGAGCGGGGCCCAGCCCGGCCGGTCGCTGAGCCCGGCCACCACCGCGGCGTAGGTCAGCCCGACGATCAGCAGGCCGCCGAGGCGCGCCGCGGCCGGCACGCTGGCGAAGAGGGGCGCCACGCCGACGATCAGCACCATGTGGTAGTGAAAACCGGCAGAGACCCCGGCGTAGAGGGTCGCGAGCACGGCGTGCACCGCGACCTCGGCCACCGCGAGGCCCATCGCCGTGTGGCTGCGCCCCCTGCGGGCGATCACGAGGCAGCCGGCGAACAGCGCCGTGCTGCCCAGGTTGAAGGCCGCCATCGGCAGCACGCCCAGCCCGAAGAACAGCGCGGCGAAGCTCGCGTGCGAGCAGAGGGCCAGCGCCATGCACCAGTTGGTGAAGGCGTAGACATCGACGTTCTCGGCGGGCAGCGGGCCGGATGGCACCGAGAAGAAGGCGTCGATCCGCGCGAGCAGCCCCGCCAGCCCCGCCTGCGCGGGCCGGGTGCTCGGCGCGGCGCCGGCCACGGGGTGCGTCTGCAGCGACATCGGGCTCCGGGGGTGCGTCGAGGACCTGCGGGCTATCATGCCGCATTGCCGCCCTCTGCGGCGAGCGGGGGACGAGATGGGGCTCGGGGTGCGCATCAAGCAGGCCACGGTCGTGGGCTTGACCGGCGCGACGCTGGGCCTGTGGCTCTGGGGCGCCCCCGGGCCCGGCGCGGGCCCGATCTCTCCGCTGCAGTGGGTGCTGGTCGGCCTGTCGGCCTTGGCCAACATCTTCGTGCTCGGCTACCACCACCTCGTGCCCGCGCATCCCAAGTTCTTGATCTTGCCGTGGCGGCGCAGCATCCTGCTGCTGCACATCGTCTCGGGCACGCTCGAGTTCGGCCTCGGCATCGCGGCGGCCCTGCTCGGCGGCCACGAGCTGCTCGGTCGCCTGATGGCCCTGGTGGCCGTTGTTCTGCACGTGCCCTCGGCCTTGGCCCAGGCCCAGTGGGTCTTCGGCTCGCGGGCGGTGATGCGCCCCGCCTACCTGATGTGCATCGCGCTGCACGCCTACACCGGCGTGATGTTGTGGTTCAACCCCAGCTCTCTGGGCTGGACCGTCGCCACCTTCTTGCTGTTCAACACCTATGTCTGGGTGCGCATCTACTACTTCGTGCTCGACAAGCTCGGGATCTTCGGCGACAGCAAGTACACGGTGGCCGTGCTCGCCGCCGGCATGACCACCACCCCGGCGGTGCTCGGCACCGAGGCCATGTTGGCCGTCGCCGTGGGCCTCGGCGTCTACATCAGCGCCCACATCGCCTTTTTCGTGCGCAGCGACGCCGAGCTGCGCGAGTTTTGCCGCGAGCGCGCCCGCGACAGCGCGCTCTCGCCTGGCCTGCGGGCCACCTGGCAGCGCCGCCCCGGCTGCGAGGGCGAAGACCGCGAGCTGGCCCGGGGCCTCTTCCGCGCGCTCGACCGCGACGGCGACGGGGTGGTCACCCCAGACGAGGTGGCCGAGGTGCTGGCCAACGCGAGCCTGCCCACCGCCGCCATCGTCGCGTTCATGCGCCGCCAGCCCGCCGGCGGGGCGATGCCCTTTGACCGCTTCCTCGCCGACCTCTGGCCCATCCCCGAGCTGCGTGAGGTCGCCCGCGAGGTCATCTTCACCCACGGCGGGCCCAAGGCCGAGCGGGACCGGGCGCTGTTCGTCTTTGACCTGCTCGACATCAACGGCGACGGGACCATCGACCGCAGCGAGCTGCAGGCCCTGCTGGATGAGTGGGCCATGCCGCCGGCCGAAGCCCGCCGCTGGACCCGCACGCTCGGCCTCGCCGACGACGCGCCGATCCCCTTCCCGCTGTTCTTTGAGCGCATGCGGCCGATCTGGCGCTTCATCTACTACGACGTGATCGAGCCCAAGTACGGCCGGAGAGAAGACCTGCTCGAGCGCGTGAGCCACCAGCGCCGCGACGCCCAAGAGTCGCTGGCGGTCGAGATGAGCCTGCGGACCGCCAACCTGCGCCTGCTGCCCTTCTTGGCCGACGCCGAGCCCGCCTTCCTCCACCAGCTCGCCCAGGCGCTGGTGCCGCTCGAGCGCGAGGCCGGGGCGCGCATCTTCGCCGAGGGCGAGCGCGGCGAGGAGTTCTTCCTCATCGCCAAGGGCCAGGTGCAGATCTCCCGCGACGACCAGACCGTCGCCCTGCTCGGCGCCGGGGCCTGCTTTGGCGAGGGCGCGCTGCTGCACGGCCGGGCCCGCAGCGCCACCGCCACCGCGCGGCTCGACTGCCAGCTGCTGCGCGCCTCGGGCGCGAGCTTCCACTACCTGCTCGACCGCTTCCCCTCGATGCGGGCGGCGATCGAGCGGATCGACACGGCGCGGCAGGATGGCGGGCCGCTCAGAACCGGAAGCTGAGGCCGAGCTCGGCGCCGCC